>DRLX01000158.1 GCA_011322715.1 Desulfobulbaceae bacterium | reverse complement strand
GAGTTTCTGGTACGGTCAGCTCTCCGGCTTTGTGGAGCCGATTGCCGGTCTCATCGGAGCGGCTGCAGTACTTTTAATGCGTCCACTGCTCCCCTATGCCCTTTCTTTTGCCGCCGGGGCAATGATCTATGTGGTTGCCGAGGAATTAATCCCGGAATCACAGGCGGAAAAGCATTCGGATGTCGCAACCATTGGTGTCATGGTCGGATTCGCCCTGATGATGACCCTGGATGTTGCCCTGGGATAATTGTTCCTTCCTGTTAACCTCAAGTTCTGCATAAAAAACAAACCTTGCGATAGCATTACGATATAATTATAATGTAATTATGAATCTGATATCGTTTGAATAGGATGAAAAAAAGTCGCAAGGTAATCTAAAAAAACACAAAGTTTCCTTCGAAGAAGCTCAAACCGTGTTTTTTGATGCCAATGCAAGAATGATTTTTGACGATGATCATTCCGTCAATGAAGATCGTTTCATTTTACTTGGTCTTAGTGCTGCAATGAGAGTGTTGGTAGTTGTTCATTGTTGTCGAGGCAATAACGAGCAATTTATCAGAATCATTTCGGCCAGGAAAGCAACAAAAAAAGAACAAAAACAATACGAGAGCTTTCTGTCATGAAAAAAGAATATGATTTCTCAAAATCTGTCGGAAATCCTTATGCAAAGCATCTAAAAAAGCAGGTTACTTTACGTTTGGGAGTAGATGTCATTGATTACTTCAAAAATCTTGCGGATGAAACAGGAATTCCTTATCAAAATTTAATCAATCTGTATCTTCAAGATTGTGCACATGCCCACAAAAAACTCAGGTTAAAATGGGTCTCTGCAACAAAAAAAGTTGCCGAACAAGTCGCTTAACTCTGACCCCAAGTACGCCCGTTCCCTGAATGAATTTGGTGGATTGCCCAAGTCCATAATCACGTATAAAGCTATCAGATAAAATGCTTGGGGTGGGTTAGCTCAAACGTTATCAGCGAATTACCTGATTAAACTCGCACGGACACACCCTTTGTCAAAATGGCCGGCATCCGGCCGTCACTTATTGGGAACCAGCATTACCGGCACCCGGCTATGCCTGGAAACACGCCTGGCAGTCGATCCCATCATTTTGCCGCCAAAAAGGGCATGGGTGCTTTTTCCGATAACAATACAATCCACCCCATGTTTGTCCGCCAGACGAAGAATCTCTTCGCTGGGTTCCCCTGAAGACACAAGAATTTCAGTAACAGGCGGAGTTCCCATCTCACAGGCTCCGACTTCCTCATTGCAGAACAGGCGCAATCTTTCCTTCATTTTTACGAGGACTTCACGCTTCCCCTCTTCATGAAAATGTTTCGCCGCATCTTCATTAAGATAAATATCCATGTAGAATTTCCCTGTCGGTCCCAGGGGTTCAACCACATGCAGCATAAGAAGAGCGGCTTCATATCGGCGAGCCAGGCTAAGCGCAAAACGAAAAACCGGACGAGTATGTTTGCCCAAATCCGTGACGTAAAGAATTTTTTTTATCTCAGGTAATAAGGACATGTTTAATCTCCCGGAATTGTGGGCAAAGGGAGCAACGGGCAGATTCTCTGCCCGCTACCGAATCTGCAATTTTAATATCCGTGCAACTTATCCAGAAATTCAGGCAAAAAGAGCGATACCTGCGGCACATAGGTTATAATAATCAAAAAGAACAACAAGAGCAGCAGCCAGGGCAGCGCAGCTTTGATGACCCAGCCGATACTGTGCCCGGTTATACCTGCAGTAACGAAAAGATTGAGGCCCACAGGTGGCGTCAGCATACCGATTTCCATGTTGACGACCATGATAATGCCCAGATGAATGGGATCTATGCCCAGTTTCAAGGCAATGGGAAAGAGAATCGGCGCCATAATAAGGAGAATGGCCGAAGGCTCCATAAAATTGCCTGCGGCAAGTAAGAGCAGGTTGACGACAATCAGAAATCCCCAGGAAGGCAGGCCCCAGTGAACGATCAATTCGGCCAGGTGATGGGGGATACGTTCCGTGGTCAGCACATGGGCAAAGAGCATGGCATTGGCAATAATAAAGAGCAGCATGATACTGACCTTAGAGGCATCCAGCAACACCTTGTTTACGTCCTTGTCGGTGATGCATTTCGGCAGAGCCAACAGCATTTGCCCAATATTTCTGGAAAAAGATGCGCCTCTGCTTTCCCCCTCCTTTCTCCATGGAACATTTTTCAACGGACCGATATCACGATAACCGAAAACAGCCACAGCAAAGGCATAAACCGCAGAAACGGCGGCGGCCTCCGTAGGGCTGGCTATGCCGCCATAGATAGAGCCGAGCACAATAATAATCAGCATCAAACCACCGAATGCTGCGGCACCGGAGCTTATAACTTCCCCAAATCCGCGCCACGGCTGGGCCGGAATTTTCTTTACCCGGGCGGCGATATATATGGCAATCATGAGAATCAGGCCCATGAGCAGACCAGGCAGGAATCCGGCCATAAACATCCGGGCGGCCGAGACCTCGGTCGCAGCCGCATAAACCAGCATGACGATGGAGGGAGGGATCAGGATACCCAGGGTACCGGCATTGGTAATAACGCCTGCGGCAAAACTCTCCGGATACCCGGCCTTGACCATACCGACAATAACAATACTGCCGATGGCCGCTACCGTTGCCGGAGATGAGCCTGACACGGCGGCAAAGATCATGCATGCCATGACCGAGGCCATGGCGATACCGCCTCGAATATGACCAACCAGGCTGAGCGCAAAACGAATAATGCGCTTTGCCACTCCGCCGGTGGAAAGAAAGGCGGAGGAGAGGATGAAAAACGGGATGGCCAGCAGGGTATAATGTTCAGACAGCGATTCAAAAAGTTTTAAGGCTATCGAAGCAAGTGAATCGTTGGAAAAGAACAAAATGGTTGTAATGCTTGAAAACCCGAGGGCAAGGGCAATGGGCATGCCCAGCAGCATGCAGGCAAATAACAGGATGAACAGCGCGGCGGTTGTCATAACTTGGGGCCCTCCTCTTGCAGTTCCTCAACCAGTTCCATACTCTCTTCCGCCTCGTTGGCATATCGAAAGCCATCAGCCTTATTGGTGATGATATCCCATAATAAAATTGTAATTCTAATAGTAAGAAAGGTGAATCCGACAATTAACATGCTATGGGCGATCCAGGCTGGAATGGGAACATCTTCAAGTTCAATACCGATTCGCTTGACTTTGGCAAGATAGATCCAGCTGCCATACAGGATAAGCCCGCAATAGGACAACCCCAACAGACAGCCGATAGCCGATAAAATACGGCGGCCGGTCCGTGGGAACAACTTGACAAAGGCATCCACACCGATATGTGACCCGACCTTTATACCATAAGAAGCACCAAACAGAACAAACCAGGCCGACATATGCAAAGTCAGTTCCTGGGTCCACATAAAGCCGGTATTAAAACCAAACCGCATAATGACATCGACAAAAACCAGCAAAGTCGTTAACGCCATCAGCAGGCAGATAATCGCCTCTTCCGTTCGATTGAGAAGACGTAACATCCGAAGACCTCATTAAAAAAAGGGGCCGTCCCCTAACAGGCACGACCCCGGGAAAATCACAATAAAAACAATTTATTTTGCCTGATTTGAACCATAAGCAGCGTCAATCAGGTCTTTGCCGATCTGTCCTTCAAACTGTTTCCAGACAGGTTTCATGACCTCAACCCACTGGGCACGCTCTGCAGGTGTCAACTCAATGATTTCACTGCGTTTTGAATCAATGATTTTCTGTTTATCCGCCTTGGATTTTTCAGCCGCAACCTTATTGCCGAAGGCAATGGCCTCATTGAGGGATTTTTTCACCACGCCGCGAACATCGGCGGGCAGGCTGTTCCAGAATTCAGTGGAAGTCACGACCATGTAATCAAGCAGACCATGATTGGACTCGGTAATATAGGGTTGAACCTCAAAAAATTTCTTGGAATAGATATTGGACCAGGTATTTTCCTCGCCGTCAATGGCCTTGGTCTCAAGCAGTGTGAACACCTCGGAAAAGGGTTTTTTAAGCGGCGTGGCCCCAACAGCCTTGAACTGGGCCGCGAGGACGTCCGAGGACATGATGCGGAACTTGAGCCCTTTGGCATCGGCGGGTACATGGATCGGCTTGGAAGCAGAGAGCTGTTTCAAGCCATTGTGCAGGTAACCAAGACCGATAAGTCCCTTTTTACTGATGGAATTGAGTAATTTTTCACCTGCAGGGCTCTGTTGAAATCGGTCAACGGCAGCCATGTCCTTAAAAAGAAAGGGCAGATCATAAAGTTGCAGTTTTTTGGTATAGCGGCTGAACTTGGACAAAGCGGGTGCAGCCATCTGGACATCGCCAAGAAGCATTGCCTCAAGGACCTTATTGTCACCAAACAGTTGGGAATTGGGGTAAACCTCAACCTCGACCTTGCCGGCAAGACGCTCTTTGATCAAATCGCGAAACTTATTGGCCATCTGCCCCTTAGGGGTATTTTCAGCAACAACATGGGAAAACTTGATGACAATGGGCTTTGAAAAAGCCGGGACCGCGAGCAAAGTCACGGACAGGGCCGCAACCGCACAGGAAAGACATACTTTTTTCAACATACTTCCTCCATTTTGATTGATTAAGCACACCGTCTTCCGGAACCAGACCGGAAGATACGGTTTACACATCCTTAGAGTAAGAAAGAAGCAAAGAATCTGCCAGTTGATCAAAGAAAAATGCACGGATTCAGGACAAAGCGAACAGCCGTCGGCATCAATGGAAAAACTTACACAACCTACTGATTTAATGTCATAACCAGGAAAAGTATTCTTTTTTCCATGTCCACCACTGACAGATACCACCATATGGTCCTCAACAAAAACTATTAAAAATGGGTGGATTTCCACCCGTAAAGCCACTTCAACGGGGTAACATCCACCCATTTGAATCAACATTAACCGAAGTTGTTGCGTCTGCGACAACGTACAGAACCGCCGCTACTTATAGTCGGATTTATCCAGATTGTACTTGCGCATTTTATCATAGAGGGTTTTGCGGGCAAGGGAGAGCGCGGCCATGGTATCCTTGATGGAACCCCGATTGGCTGTCAGGGCCTGTTCAATCAAGCCGCGTTCAAAACACTCCACCTGTTCGGAAAGGCCGGTGACCTCAGCAAAATCCTGGCCGGAGAGCATCCGTTCCAGGGAATGATCAAACTGACTGCCGAGTAATACATATCGTTCCGCCAGATTTCTCAGTTCCCGAACATTGCCGGGCCAATTGTACGACATCAAAACACTCATTTGACCTTTTTCCGGCAAAGGGACTTCACGCTGATAGCGATGCCCGGCAACCAGGAGAAAGTGATGAAAGAGCAAGGGAATATCATCACGACGCTTACGCAGGGGCGGAATTTCCAGAGTCACCACATTGAGCCGGTAATATAGATCTTCTCTGAATCCCCCTTTGTCCGCCGCCTGACGCAGATCAATTTTGGTCGCAGCCACGACCCGAAAATCAAGTGGAATAACAGTATTTGAACCAAGCCGTTCCAAAGAACGCTCCTGCAGCACCCTGAGGAGACGGACCTGAATCTGTATAGGCATGGTCTCAATTTCATCAAGGAACAGAGTACCACCTGCTGCATGTTCAAACTTGCCGATTCGTACACTCTCGGCCCCGGTAAAGGAACCGGCCTCATGCCCGAAAAGCTCATCTTCTATCATGGATTCGGGCACGGCTCCACAGTTGATGGCGACAAAATTTCTTGACCGCCGGGCGCTGTGTTCGTGCAGGGACCGGGCCACCAGTTCCTTACCGGTCCCGGTTTCTCCCATCACCAGGATATCGGCGCCGGTATCGGCGAGCTGAGCGATGGTAGCACGCAGCTGTTTGATCTGCCGCGTTTTACCGATAATTCGTGGACCAGGCGCGCTATGGGCCTCCAGTTCGGTCCGCAGGTGTCTGTTTTCAAGGGTCAGCGCCCGTTTTTCCAGGGCCCGCTGTACGGTTTTAACAAGACGTTCCGGCGCATAGGGCTTTTCAATAAAATCATAAGCTCCCTTGCGCATGGCCTTGACAGCGGTTGACACGTCCCCATGACCGGTAATGATGATAACCGGCAGGTCCCGGTCGATTTTCCGTACCCGTTCAAGAAACTGCATGCCGTCAATACCAGGAAGCCGAATATCACAGATGATAATCCCCGGCCATTCATCGGCAAGAAAGGTGAGCGCCTCTTCAGCCGTCTCGAGACAGGTCGCCTCAAAATCCGCCAGCTCCAGGGTCTGCCTGTTTGCCAACCGGATATGGGGCTCATCATCAATAAAAAGTACCTGCCGTAATTCCTCCATTGTCTTTCCTGTTTTTCCTTCTCCAAGGGATTCAGGAGCAATCTCTGTAAATTATTTTTACTTGATCCCTCATGGTCCTGAACTATTCAGCCGACGCCCGGTGTAAAAGCATAACAAAGGTGGTAAATGCGTCCTTTTCTTCCTGATTGTTTTCTTCAAGATAAATATGGCCATCCATTTCTTCTATAATTCTCCGGGTAATAGTCAGGCCCAATCCCAGTCCCTGCCCCGAGGGTTTGGTGGTGTAGAAAGGATCAAAGACCTTTTCCTTGTCAGCAACTCCCACTCCGGACCCGTTATCCCGTACTTCGACGCGCACCATATCCTCAAAAAACCGTCCGGTCACCGCGACAATCGGAGTTTTCTCCCCCTCCTGTACGGAATGAACACCATTGGCGATCAGATTGACAAGGGCCTGCTGCAGGAGAAGAGAATTGGCCCGCACCCTTATATCGGCCGGGTCCAGATCTATACCGATTGTGATCCCGGTTTTGCCGAGCATTGGCATGAGGATTTCCAGCGCACCGTCGATAACACCCTGCAGGGGCAGACTGCTGAGATTACCCCGGCTTTTCCGTGAAAAAATCTTGAGCTGGCTTCCTATTCCAGCCATACGTTCGGTGAGTTCGGCAATGCGATCAAAATTGGAGATTGCCTCTTCAACGCGTCCTTTAATCAATAATTCACGGCCGTTGGCACCATAGGCCCGGATGGCCGCCAACGGCTGATTGAGTTCATGGTTGATGCCGGTCGCCATTTGACCGATGGCGGCAAGCTTTGCCGTATGGATCAATTCCTTGCGCGCATGCCGCAGTTTTTCCTCGGCCCGCCTGCGATCACCTATCTCCAGACGCAGTTGACTGTTTACTTCTCTCAAGGCACTGGTACGCTCACTGACCCGACGCTCAAGATCAAGATTAACCTGTTCAAGCATTCTCCGGTTTTCTTCTTCATGGCCTCTCTGTTCCTGCAGACGCAACCGTTGCTGCCGATACATCAGCACAAGGACGACCACCAGGATAAAAGCGGCGGCGGTGCCGATAAGGGTGCGGCGCACCAGCAACCGTACATGTTTGGTGTCGCTTAAAATATGCACCTGCCAGCCAGCCTGGGGCATGGTTCGACTCTGCTGCAGATATTCCTTCTCGCGGCCGTTCTCCAGAAGGGTCAGCAGTGTGCCGGTATCAGTCGGTTTTGTGGCCGACACGGGAACCGGAGATAACCGGGAGTTCGGATAACGGCGGCTTTGTTTTATCCGGGTCTTTACATCGGGTGACAGGGGATGAAGGGCCTGAAAACGCCAGGCGGGATTGGTGCTGAGAAAAATAACGCCATCCGGATCGGTGACCAGAAAGGTTTCATCACGATGGCCCCAGTTATGCTCCACCTTGTCGATATTGATTTTGACGACCACGGCCCCGAGAATTTCACCATTGCTTCGGACCGGGTAGGCAAAATAGTACCCGCGACGACTTGAAGTTGTGCCAAGGGCGAAATATCGCCCTAACTGACCCTGCATGGCCTGTTTAAAATAAGGTCGATAACTGAAATTTCTCCCGATAAACGGACGTTCGGCATCCCAGTTGGAAGCTGCAATGGTCAATCCCTCACGATCCATGAGATACGTGTCGGCCGCATCGGAGATATCGTTGATGGTGGCAAGATATCGGTTAAGCGCTTCTATACGATTCCTGCCTCCCGGTTTTTTCATAAACCCGACCAACCGCTTATTGGTGGCAAGCAGTTCCGGCAGCCCTTCATATTTTTCCAGGACTCCCTGCAGATAAGAAACATACAGTTCAAGGCGAGCGTTTCCCTCGCCGGCAAGGTCCCGCAGTCCCTGCCGGGAGGTAAAACGGGCGGTCGTCAACACCAGCACAACGAGCAGGGTTCCTGCAGCAAGAAAAAACAGGAACCCACAGGAACGGAGCAGGGAAGATGATTCCCCACATATCCATCGTTTTACGGCCGGCCTCATTCCGGGCATGTAAACATTGTAACAACCATAAACACATCATATTCCAAGGACCTGATCCCGGGATTCCGGCCCATTACGTCACTTCCGTCCACCCTGCATCTTACATGGCCACCAGAGGCAGATAATCAGGGCTCCATCGCAACCTGCGAATGAGCTCCTTAAGCCGGGTGGGGTCATTCTGGTGTTGAAAGGTAGAAAACGCGCAATTTCTGCTTACTTCAAGCTTGATTGCCGATTCACCGACAGCCTGGGCAACCTTGAGGCTGACATCGGCCAGAGTGGTCACTTCCGGCAGCAGCGCTCCCTGTTGTAACTGTTCCGTCGTGACCGTACCGGCAACCGCCCGGGCCGCAGCAGTAAAAAATTCAGGCCTCACCTCTCTGGCCCCTGAAGCCAGGGTACCAAGACCGACCCCTGGAAAAACAAAGACATTATTTGCCTGCCCGACTCGATAGGTCTTGCCTCCATGCTCGACATCAGGAAACGGGGACCCGGTTGCCACCAGGGCACGTCCATCCGTCCATCTATAAACATCCGCGGGAATGGCCTCGGCGTGATCGGTTGGATTGGACAGCGGCATGATGACCGGCCTGGCTGAGTTTTCCATCATGGAATCAACAACTTCATGGGTAAAACAACCCGCCTGGCCCGAAGTGCCTATTAAAACAGTGACCTTTGCCTTTTTGACGACATTTTCAAGATGCAGATCCGAGTCTTCCTTGAGCCATTCAAGACGTGTCGGATCTTTGGCAAATTTCCGTTTATACGGCAGCAAATCCCGATCCGTTGTGATAAGTCCTCTGGAATCCAGAGCAAAAATTCGCGCAAGGGCCTCCTCATTGGAGAGTCCCTCTTCACAGAGCGCGGTCTTTATCTGTTCGGCAATACCTACGCCACCTGCTCCCGCCCCGTGAATAAGATATACCTGATCACGCAACGATTCCTTTTTCAGACGCATGGCCGCCAGTATGCCTGCCAGCGCCACTGCACCCGTTCCCTGGATATCATCATTAAACGAAATCAGATCATGGAGATAGGAATCGCGAATGGCAAAGGCATTCTGCTTGGAAAAATCCTCCCACTGGCAGAGCGCATTGGGAAAGACATGGCGAAAAGCGCGGGCAAAACGCTGGACAAAATTTATGTACTCGTCACCCTTGATCCTCGGATGCCGCCAGCCAAGATACTCATCATCATTGAGCAGGTCCTGATTGTCCGTTCCCACATCAAGAGAGATGGGCAGGCAGTGCCAGGGAGCGATGCCCGCGCCCTGGGTATACAGCATCAGCTTGCCCACACAAATGGCAATACCGCCGGCGCCCTGGTCGCCGATGCCGAGAATTCCCTGGTTATCGGTCACCACCGCCACCCGGATATCCCTTGTTTGGAACCGGCGAAGTACATCTTCGGCATATTCGATATTGCCCGGATAAAAATGAAGGCCGTTGGCGGAACGAAACATGGAGGAAAAATGCTGACAGGCAAGGCCGACCGTCGGTGTATAAATAATCGACATATAGCGGGCAATGTCACTCTTTATCAGGGCATGGGCCAGGGTGACGTTACGGTCAAACAGGGAACGGATATAAATAAATCGTTCAATGTCGCTGTTTTTATTCTCCACCTTATAGCGGCTGTTTTCCACCTGGTCCTCAAGACTTCTTGTCGCCGGAGGAAGCATGGAGATAAGACCAAGGCGCTTCCGCTCCTCAAAGGTGAATGCGGTCCCCTTATTAATAAAGGCGTTACCGTGGATACTTGTGCCGGAATCATACACATAAATCTCACGGGTATTACCATACTCATCGTATTTGAATATAGCGGAATTTTCTGACATTTCGTATACTCCCTCGGTGATGGTGGGATATAAACAACGTATATAAACAATTCTCACGCTGAGAATTTTTTCTCTTTCCTCTCTTGTAGCACTCTCCCCTGGGACAGGCAATGACAAGCTGGCAAAAAATTCTGAAAAAAAGCATAACCTCTCCGGAAGAGCTTGTGCAGTCTCTGGGTGGCAACTGCCGGAATATTGCCCGGGTAGCGGCAACCTACCCGCTGCGAATCAATCCCTATTATCTTGATCTTATCCAAAAAACCGGCCTGCCGCTCTACAGGCAGGCCGTTCCCGACCTGCGGGAGTTACATGATGACGAGGGTATGTTTGATCCCCTGGCCGAGGAGCGTTTGAGTCCCGTACCCAACCTGGTCCACAAATACCCGGACCGGGCCCTGTTCCTTGTCTGTAACGAATGCGCCATGTACTGCCGCTTCTGTACACGAAAAAGAAAAGTGGGAACGGCAAAGATGCATATCAATGAACAGACACTTGATGCCGGATTCAGCTACCTGCGCAACACCTCGCAAATACGGGAAGTATTGCTTTCAGGAGGCGATCCCCTACTGCTTAGTGACAGCAGACTGGAAGACATTCTGAGCCGATTAAAGAAAATTCCATCCATTGAGGTTATCCGTATCGGCACCCGGGTTCCCTGTACTCTGCCCATGCGTGTGACCGATGAATTGGCCGCCATGCTGAAAAATTTTCATCCACTCTATATCAATACCCACTTTAATCATCCTGCTGAAATTACACAGGAGGCCACCCTTGCCTGTACGCGTCTTGCCGATGCAGGAATCCCCCTCGGCTGCCAGACCGTGCTGCTTAAAGGCGTCAATGACGATGCCCAGACCATTTACCGACTCATGCGTAAGCTGCTTGCCATTCGCGTTAAGCCCTATTACCTGTTTCAGGCCGATCTCACCCGAGGTACCTCCCATTTCCGTACCCGCATAGAAACCGGCCTTGACATCATGCAGCATCTGATCGGGCACCTGTCAGGCATGGCAGTACCGACCTTTGCCCTGGACGCGCCCGGCGGCGGCGGCAAGATTCCGTTGACCCCGGCCTATATCAACACCTGCGGTGAGACTCTGGAATTTACCACCTATCAGGGTGCTGCCTGCAGCTATCCCAACCGCCAGGGCAATGGCTGGTAATTTTTTTCCAATAACCAGCGAAAAAATCACCCGGCCTTCCCGGTTGTTTCGTTCCTGACTTCCAATGGTGAAAAAAGCTGAATTTTCAAGATATACGACCATTTCCCTCTATTAAATTTACAACAAAATCGCCCCACATTTAGTGGAATTATTGTTTTTCCATGGTTTGAACGAAAAAGCCTCCTTGAAGTGACCGGAAAACCTGATATATAATAGTTTATTCATTTACTCTTTTTTCTTCGCAAAGGATGGATACAACCATGACAATGAGCCGGGACCAGGTCATCGAGACCGTTCTGCAATCAGAGGACCTTCCCACCTTACCGGCGGTAGCCTCCAAGCTCCTGATGATAGCGGGCAAGGAGGAAACGACCCTGACCGATATCGCCAACCTGATCAGTAAGGATATGGCCTTGGCCGCAAAGATACTCAAGGTCTCCAATTCAGCCTTTTACTCGTTTCCCCAGCAAATCAGTTCCATCAACCAGGCGGTCTCCATCTTGGGAACCAATGCGGTTCGCAGCCTGGTTCTCTCATTTTCCTTTCTATCCATGCGTAAAAAAGGAAAGGGCGCAACCGCCTTTGATTTCAAACAGTTCTGGGAACAATCCCTGGCCGGGGCCGTTGCCGCCAAACTTATCTTAGAGCAGGTTCCCGGCGCAGATACCGAGGAAACCTTTATTTCCGCCCTGCTTCATAATATCGGCCAGTTGATCTTCGCCTCTACCCTGCCTGATCTGTACGAACAGGTCCTCACCCGAATGGCCAAGGATGAAGGGGCCGTGGAAAATGAAATTGAAAAAGAAATTATCGGAGAAGAGCATAGCGTAGTCGGCTTTGCCGTGGCCGAGCACTGGGGGTTTCCCGAATCCCTACTCCTGCCGATCAAGTATCATCATCAGCCGGAAAATTATGACGGCGGAGACAAACAGGTCGCCCGCAGCATCAATGCTATTTACCTGGCCGACATCCTGACCGGCATCCTCTATTCCGACAAACCACAGGAATACCACAAGGCATTCAGGAATGAGGCAAAAAAACGACTTGGCCTGAAAATTCTTGCCATCAACAAGATTCTCAAAGAAGTTCATAACCTGGTTGATCAGACCGCAGAATATTTCGGTCTTTCCATGAAGCCGACGAAATCAGTAGAAGAAATTCTGCAGGAAGCCAATCTCAGGCTCAGCATGCTCAACATGTCCTATGAGGAGATGAACCGGGAACTCATCCGTTCCAAAATGGAATTGGAAAAATTAACCAGGGAACTGGAGCAGAAAAATAAGCTTCTGGAAAACCTGGCCAATATCGACGGCTTGACCGAAATCAACAATCATCGCTTTTTTCAAAATTTTCTTGACCAGGAAATTAACCGTTCCATCCGCAATGAAAGGGCTATCTCACTTCTTTTGGCCGACATAGATAATTTTAAAACATTCAACGATACCTATGGCCACCAGACCGGAGATTTTATCCTTAAGGAACTCTGCCGGGTCTGCCAAAAGGAGATTCGTGAATATGATCTGATGGCACGGTATGGAGGCGAAGAATTTATCTTTGTCCTGCCGGAGACCGGCCCGGATGAGGCAAAAATCGTCGCGGAAAAAATACGGTCAACCGTGGAAAAGTATACCTTTGACGACGGGACGAATACCTATCAAGTAACAATTTCGATCGGCGTTGCCAGTGCCCATCCGACGGGTCGTGACTTTAAAAAGAACGAATTCATCGGTCTTGCCGATGAAGCCCTGTACCTGGCCAAGGAAAAGGGAAGAAACCGGGTGGCCATGTATAATCCAAATAAAAGAAAAAAATGGTACAAATTTTGAAAATTCAACGGAAAAACATCTACATAACCTTCATATTCCCTGCTGTTTTTATTGGCGGACTGTTCTACTTTTCACCGACATCGCCGGCCCTTGCCGAAGCTGCAACTTCCTGCAAATCCCTGATGGAAAACAAATGCCTTGATTGCCATTTTGAGACCAGGATATGCCGGAAAATTACCAAAAACAAGGGAACACGATCATGGAAACGGACCATAAAATCCATGATCAGGCATGGCGCTGAAGTAAATGGTGATGAGCAGAAAGCCCTGATCAGTTGTTTTGTCGATAAGGACAAAGAAATTCTTTCCTTTTGCGGCATGGATAAATAGCCGCCATCCCGATGGAAGAATTTCGGAACATTCAGGGCCACAAAAAATTTTATCCCGTATGCGCTGTTTTTTGTTGCAGATTTAAGGAACAAGAAACCAGCAGAATGGAATAGTTATTTATCTGGAACCCCTTAAACCGTCTTTTCTCTCTTGGCAACTATTCAGGTGGGTGCAGGGAACTTCCCCGGCCACGGTCTGAACTGTTCAGGAGTGCTCCATATCTACGAAGGCAGGCCTGTAGTGATTCCTCTATGAATCAGGCCTAACCGTGCAGATAGCGAGGTGCGAGACTTCGGAAATGGTGTGCTCCTGAACAGTTATCTCCTTTGTTTTATTCCGTACCCCCTCTCTCCTGGATTTTTCAATGCAACAACAAGCAGGCTTGAATAAACGATACGGTTTGCCGACGGTCTTACTGGCTTATACCATGTGGGGCATTCTCCCCCTCTACTGGAAAATGCTTGATGCCGTTCCCTCCTATGAGATTATCTGTCATCGTATTCTCTGGTCTTTTCTCTTCTCGCTTGCCCTGCTCGGACTCAGGAGGAAGATCAACCCATTTATAAAAAACCTTAGAGACAGGCGGACGGTCATTACCTTTCTCGCAACAGCAAGTCTGCTCGGGTGCAACTGGCTGGTGTATATATGGTCAGTCAATAACGATTATATCATAGAATCCAGCCTGGGATATTTCATCAATCCGTTAATCGCTGTATTTTTCGGCGTTGTTTTCCTCCGCGAACCTCTGCGACCAGGCCAATGGGCGGCATTATCCGTCGCCCTTGCCGGTGTCCTCTATCTGACCTTTTCCTACGGACGTTTTCCCTGGATCGGGCTGACGCTTGCCGTCACCTTTGCCTTATACAGCTTGCTGCGTAAAACCGCCCCTCTCCGCTCCCTTGACGGCCTGACATTTGAGACGGGATTACTCACTCTGCCGGCGGCGGCTACTCTTTTTTATCTTGCCTGGCATGGCCGATCACATCTTTTCACCTTGGCTCCGGGATACACTTGGCTCCTTCTGGGCGCCGGGCCAATCACCGCCCTGCCGCTGCTCTGTTTTGTTTTTGGAGCGCAAAGAATTTCCATGACTGCCGTCGGCTTGATGCAATACCTCGCCCCGACACTTCAATTTCTCATAGGTCTGCTACTGTTTCACGAACCCTTTCCCAGAGAAAAGCTTATCGGCTTTACTCTTGTCTGGCTTGCGCTTGCACTGTATGTGAGTGAAAATGTATATCGGCGGGTCCGACAACAAAAGAGAATCACGGGATAAAAAAAGCGACTGCAGAAAAAACCGCAGTCGCTTTATACTGGAGCCGGTAAGCAGATTTGAACTGCTGACCCCTTGATTACGAATCAAGTGCTCTACCAACTGAGCTATACCGGCAGGACCAAGAATCCATATAACCAGCATGGCTGGACCATATTTTATCGTCCCAGCCACAACAGATAAGCGTAGACTTCGAATGATGAAAATAGTTCCGAACGACAAAACTTCGTGGCGTATTTTCAGATAAACATCATAGGCATTTTGAGGTTTATTGATGTAGCAATTTTATGGTAGAGTGTCAAGATAATGCACGACAAATTTTTCCTCATTTTTCTGGCCCTGGCGACGCTGCTTGCCGGTTGTAAAGACGATGCGCCACGGCCTGAAAAAAAAACGATTGCGCCCATAAGCAAACCTGCGGCCCTGTTGCCGGGGTGCAGGCGTTGCCATGCCGAAGTCACTCTTGATCAACACCACAACCAGGGCTGTATCTCCTGCCACCGGGGTGATAATACGGCCACGGAACAACAAAAGGCCCACACGGGTCTTGTTGCGGAACCGGCAAGTCCGGCCAACATGGCCAAAAGCTGCGGCACATGCCATCCCAAACAAATACAGGGCTGTGCAGGCAGCCTGCATCTAAGCCTGGAAAAGGCCGTCAACCTCACCCGTCATCACTTCGGAGCGACCGACACCATTGATTCCCTGGTAGCCATCCCCCTGCAGGAAAAGAACCCGGCCCTTGCTCTGGTCGACGATATGCTTAGACGTCGCTGTCTGCGCTGTCACCTATATAGCCGGGGCGATGACTATCCCTATATTACTAGAGGAACAGGATGCGCCGCATGCCATCTTCAGTTTTCCGGAGGCAGCTTGCAAAGTCACCGTTTCCTGAAATCTCCAGGCGACTGGCAGTGTATAAGCTGCCATTATGCCAACCATGTCGGTGCCGATTATTACGGCCAGTTTGAGCATGATTTCAACTGGGAATACCGAACGCCCTATACCAGCAGTGAACCCTATCTCCGGCCCTATGGCGTAGAACTGCATGACCTGGCCCCGGATATCCACCAGCAAAAAGGCTTAATCTGTATCGACTGTCACAACGGAAAAAATCTCCAGGCGGACCAACAACAAATTGAGCGAAAAATAAGTTGCCTGAGTTGCCACGCTGAACCTGAATCATGGACCCGGCCCCCGAACATAAAAGGTCTCGAAATTGATAAGGGAAAACCGGTTTTCATCGACCATTCCGGCCATACTCACGCCGTTCCCATGTTGCGTAATCCCGCTCATAAGAAGTACTCCGACCGGGTGAGCTGCCAGGTCTGCCACGCACAGTGGAGTTTTGACGATTACGGCACCTATCTGATGCGCAGTGAAACAGATGACTTTGACATGATGGAACGATTAACAGTCCAGTCAAGCTCCTGGGTGGAACAGCTCCTGGATCACAACCTCAATTCGGATGAAGATGAACGTGATCCCACCATGCCCGACACCATTACCGGGAAAATCCGGCCCGGCATCTGGTATAAGGGATTCGGTCGTCGCCGCTGGCGGCCGATCATTGTTCGTCGTGACGACGATGGTGTCCTCAAGGTATTTCGTCCCATCCTTGACCTCCATCTCTCTGCCGTCGACAGTGACGGTCGGGTACTTTTTGACGACCTGACCGGTAATGACGACGGCTTACGTCCCTACACTCCGCATACCACCGGTCCCGCCGGCCTCTTTTATCTCGACCGTTTCAAACACCTGCTTGAGCGTCGGGGAAAAAATCAACCATGAAGAGATACTTCCGTGCCCTGCCCTTTGTACTGGCGCTCCTGTTTCTTGTGAGTAGTTGTGGACCGCCATATATAAAACCCCATCCACATGAACGGAAACGACCGGGTAAGGCTACCCAACGGCCCTATGTCATCCATGGAAAAAGGTATTATCCAATCCCCAACGCCGAGGGGTACAGAGAAATCGGTATCGCTTCATGGTATGGCAAACAGTTTCATGGTCGCAAGACATCAAATGGTGAGATCTATGACATGTACGGCGGGACGGCCGCCCATAAAACACTGCCCATGGGCACCATGCTGTTGGTAAAAAACCTGAAAAACGGCCGGTCGACCGTGGTCAGAATCAATGACCGCGGCCCCTTTGTCAAAAACCGGATTATTGATTTGAGTTATTCGGCGGCAAAATCCATCGGTATGATCGGCAAAGGTACAGCCAAAGTGATGATAACCGCCCTCGGTGAGGCCGTACACACACCGACAAAAACGGCAACAAAGGGAAAACCGGCTACCCATTCACCAAAGCTCAAACATGAAAATTTTGATGCCGGTCATTTTTATGTTCAGGTTGGATCATTTGAACAAAGAAAAGCGGCGCGGGCACTGGCAAAAAAATTCGCCGCCCACGGCAAGGATGTCATCATTCAGCAGTTTCCGGCTGCCGGAACCTACCTGTTCCGGGTCATGGTCTTTGCCGGAACCTCATTGAAAAAAGCTCGCGGCTACGAACATTTTATAGAGAACAACGGATTTCCCAACGCCCTGATCATTGCCAGATAACCTCTGGTTGCAGGCCTTATGAGCTCGTAAAAACTCCAAATTGTTTCAAAGACGGCTAAGTAAAAACAATAGACATGCGGGTAAGCGCAGACTCCGAGGAGTGGTATTTTCCGGCCTCATAGCAGGTCACTTGTGAAATGTGCGGTTAGCGAATGAGGTTTACGGCGTCTTTATTCCCTCCAGGTCACCGTTTATCGTATTTTCATAGCTGCGAACCCGACTGACGAGGGACTTGATCAGGGAATGGTCTTTGATACCGGGTTGTATTTCAAGACCTGAATTGACATCCACCGCATAGGGACGGACCGCATTAAGGGCCGCCAAAATGTTACCGGGTTTTAATCCTCCGGCCAACAGCAGCGGCCGGTTCAGCTTGAGCTTGCCGATCAGGTCCCAGTCAAAAGTCTCTCCCGTTCCGCCGACCATTTGTTGATGATAGGTATCAAGCAGGTACCCACGGACATGCTCATCATAGGGCCGAATATCTTCAGGAGCCAGTTCCGGTGTTACCTGAAAGGCCTTAATCACCTGACAGGGTGCACCAAAACGGGCAAGCCGTTCACAATACTTTGGCGTTTCCCGGCCATGGAGTTGGGCATAGGCAAGACGACAGTAATCTATTATCTCCTCAACTTCATGCCGTTTTTTATCAACAAACACGCCGACGGTAGCAATAAAAGGCGGCAATTGTTCAATGATTGCCCTGGCCCTGTCGGGGTCAATATTGCGGCCACTCTTCCGATGAAAGATAAAACCAAGCGCATCAACGCCCGCTGCAACCGCCGCCTGGGCATCCGCGATTCTGGTCACACCGCACATTTTAATACGTATACGGGTCATCGTGTTCATTGTAGTTTTTTTACTCAACATGATCACTCAGCACGGGCTAAATAAGGTAACTCAGCGAACCACAACATTTACAACTGATTATGTGAACAGTTACTCAACATGAACAAAATCGTGTAGTAATGTGGAATGCTCACTGCTGCGCATCAGGCTTTCTCCGATGAGCGCGGCCGTCACCTCTTGGTGAAGAAGAGCACGAATATCCTCCACCGTGGAAATTCCCGACTCACTGACCAGGGGAATCTCTTCCGGTATTTCCCGCTGCAGACGAAAGGTCGTGTTCAGATCCACCGTAAAATCTTTCAGGTTACGATTGTTGATGCCGATAAGACGGCTGCCTGCCGCCAGCGCAGATTCCACTTCTTTTTCATCATGGACTTCGACCAGTACGTCCATTCCCAACTCCTCGGCCTGCTGCCTGAAGTCATGCAGCTGGGAAGTGTCCAAAATGGCGGCAATCAATAAAATCGCATCTGCTCCATAAACATGCGATTGCTTGATTTGGATAGGATCAATAATAAAATCCTTGCGCAGAACAGGCAGGGCAACGGTCTTCCGGACCTGAACCAGATAATCGAGCCGGCCCTGAAAAAAATCAACATCCGTCAGCACGGACATGGCATGGGCACCCTCCTGTTCATACCGGGTTGCAATCCGGACCGGATCAAAATCCGGTTCAATAACTCCCTTGGAAGGCGAGGCCTTTTTCGCCTCGGCAATGATCGCAACCCATGGTGCGGTCAATAGTGCTCTGGTAAAACCTCTAGGAGGCGCGATCAATTCTTCGGGCGACCGAATACCGCTTTTTTTTAACCCTGCGACTTCTTCTTTTTTCCTGGCAACAATGGTATCAAGAATCATGGCCGATTCCTCAGGTTGCCCGGCAAAAATCAACCAGACTCTCAAGTTTTGCAAGCGCCATGCCCGAGGCAATGATCTCACGTGCCATGTCCACCCCTTGCTGCAGGGTATCGGTCTTACCGGCAGCCATCAAGGCGCCGCCGCTGTTTAAAAGCACCATATCCAGACGGGCTCCCGGTTCACCGGAGAGGACCGACCGTACCAGGTTTGCCGCTTCCCCCACATCGGCGCCGCCGTTGATATCATCCACTCCTGCCCGGGAAAGCCCGACATCCTCCGGCTCAACCGTCCAGGTTGTTACCTCACCGCCAGCGGCCTCCGCCACGTGCGTAGTGCCGGTTACGGTCATCTCATCCATGTTGCCCTCACCCCAGACAACCAGGGTTCGTTTCATACCGAGCCGGGCCAGGACCTGTGCCATGACCATGGTCAGTTCTTTATCAAACACACCTGTAAGCTGGACATTGGCCCCGGCCGGATTGGTCATTGGGCCAAGGATATTGAAGACCGTGCGAATCCCTATTTCACGACGCGGACCAATGGCATATTTCATTGCTCCATGCAGCATGGGAGCAAAAAGAAAACCGATACCGACCCGGCGCACACACGCGGCAACCTTGTCGGCGGGCATGGAAAGATCAACCCCAAGTTCCTCCAGAACATCAGCACTGCCGCAGCTTGATGAAATAGCACGATTTCCGTGCTTTGCAACCGGAATACCCGCAGCGGCCACCACAAAGGCTGTCGTGGTGGAGACATTAAAGGTTCCGGAACCATCGCCACCGGTACCGACGATATCCATGAGCACCTCGTCCGCCCCCATGTCAACACCACAGTCAACAAAGGTGGCCTTTTCACGCATCACCCGAACGGCACCGACTATTTCATCAATGGTCTCGCCCTTCATGCGAAGACCGGTAATGAATGCACCTATCTGGGCCGGCGTGGCCTCTCCGGACATGATCTCATTCATAACGCCGATCATCTCCTGCTCCGCAAGATTTTTACCGACGACTACCTTTCCTATGGCCTCTTTAATCATGATGTCCCTCAATCCAAAGATTCATTTTTCCCCCGCAAAAGTTGAGGATAATCATCTCGAAGAAACGTATGCAGCAGATTGATACCGACCTCGGTCATAATCGATTCCGGATGAAACTGCACCCCTTCCACGGCCAGTTCTTTATGCCGAATTCCCATCAGTTCCCCCTGGTCGGTATGAGCGGTGGCCTCAAGACAGGCGGGCAGAGTGTTTTCCTCCACCACCAGGGAATGATAGCGCATACCGTCAAAGGGATTGTCCAGCCCGGTAAACACGCCCCGATTATCATGGTGGATCGGGCTGGTTTTGCCGTGCATGACTCTGCCCGCCCGGATGACTTGGCCGCCGAATGCCTCGCCTATTGACTGGTGCCCCAAACAGACGCCGAGGATGGGAACCTTGCCGCTGAAATATTCTATGGCCGCAATGGAAATACCGGCCTCGGACGGTGTGCAGGGACCGGGGGAGATGAGAAGTCTGTCCGGGGTAAGTTCAGCAATTTCCGGAACGGTAATCCGGTCGTTTCGAAAAACGCGAATTTCAGGCGAGGCCCAGTCGGCGGCAGCTCCGGGTGGCCGGGTGGCCAGGGTCTGGACGATATTATAGGTGAAAGAATCGTAATTATCTATAACAACAAGCATCATCTGGTATCCCGGTGGATTTCTAAAGATTACTGTCGCTACGGCGAACAGGCGGAAAAATTCTACAGCCCTTTTTCGGCAAGCTCCACGGCGCGACGCAGGCCGCGTGCCTTATTCAGGGTTTCCTCATATTCTTTTTTCGGATCGGAATCGGCCACAATACCGGCCCCGGCCTGGATATAAAGATCCCGGGTGTTCGGGTCGTCTGTTTCCTGCAATACAAAGGTACGGATGGTAATACAGAAATCCATATTCCCTGAAAACCCGAAATATCCGACAGCTCCGGCATAAGGTCCCCGGCGTTCGACTTCCAGCTCATCAATGATCTCCATCGCCCGAATCTTGGGCGCACCGGACACGGTCCCGGCGGGGAAGCAGGCCTTAAGAACGTCAAACTGATTTTTCCCCTGTGCCAAGCGGCCATGTACACCGGAAACAATATGCATAACATGACTGTAGCGTTCAATCACCAGCAGATCTTTAACATGAACCGACCCTGATTCAGCCACCCGACCCACATCGTTCCGGCCCAGATCGACCAGCATGAGATGTTCCGCCTTTTCCTTGGGATCGGCAAGCAACTCACGCTCAAGAGCCTTGTCCTCAGCCTCGGTGCGGCCTCGTTTTCTTGTTCCGGCAATGGGACGCAGCTCGATTTCTCCCTGTTCAAGACGAACAAGTATCTCCGGAGATGAGCCGATCAGGATGCTTTGTTCGTGACGGATAAAAAAGAGATAGGGACTTGGATTAATATGGCGGAGTGCCCGGTAGAGTAAAAAAGGATCAAGGTGAGTTTCAGTATGAAAACGTTGCGACAGCACAACTTGAATAATGTCCCCGGCCAGAATATATTCCCTGGCTGCTTCCACCATGGCCTCAAAGGCCTCGGGTTGCATATTGGAAGAAAATTCATGCGGGTCCGTCTTTTGGGACGAAGCCGTACTGAGGGGCGCATGTAGGAGTTTAATCACCTCATCAATACGCCGACATCCCTGAATGTAAAGATCTTCTGCGGAAAAGCGACTATCTACCTGCAAATTACAGACAATGGTCAACGTCTGCTGGACGGCATCATGGATCAACACCAGTCGGGGCACCATAAATGCACTGTCCGGATATGGCAGCTCGGGATGCCGACAGGGAATATCTTCGACAAAGCGAACCATGTCGTATCCTAAAAAACCAACGGCACCACCGTAAAACCTCGGCATGCCGGGCAGGTCAGCGGTCTTAAAAGAGTCAAGAAGACGCTGCAGTTCATCCAGAGGATTGCAGTGGTCAATTTCCCTGGCCCCCCTTTCCTGATCCGGCCGATTCAGAAGTACCCTGTCTCCCCTGCTGGTAAAGGTGACCAGCGGATCAAGACCGATAAAGGAATACCGGCCCCATTTTTCTCCTCCTTCCATGGATTCAAAGAGAAAGGCATGACTCCGCTCACCGGCAATTTTGGCAAACAGCGTCAACGGCGTATCCAGATCGGCAATAATCGTCCGATACACGGGAACAAGACCGGACTGGTCCGTCATTTCCGTAAAAGTCGTAAGATCAGGGCTATACATTGTAAATCACAAATTCCCCAAACAGGAGGACAAAGAATAAAAAAAAAGCCATGGAAGCAGATTGCTCCCATGGCTTATACGTTCAAAATGAAAATAATGGACACCCCTTAACCAAGGGGCTGCATCCTGTTCACTCTCCTGGTTAAACGGGAAACCTTACGGGATGCTGTCTTTCTATGAATAGTTCCCTTGGCAGCGGTTTTCTGAATTACCGGAACCGCCTTGGCCAAGGCGTTACGGGCCTCTTCCTCAGACCCGGCGACAAGAGCCTCTTCAACCTGTCGAATGGCTGTCTTCATCTTTGATTTATACATACGGTTACGAAGACGACGCACTTTTGACTGACGGTCTCTTTTCATTGCGGATTTATGGTTCGCCATACAACACTCCTTATTGTCCCCAACAGGGATCATCATTTATTTTTTTGAACTTCTCTTATTATCGAATTAAAAAAATTCTGTCAAGAAAATTTATCCGAAGACAGGAAACAGAGAATCTTGCCTTGGAACGCCGACAATTGCGGCCTGCCTCTATGCCTCCTCTGATTTCATCATTTATTGAGCCCACTACACCGGGAATGCCTGTTTATCCGGAAACGGCTGCAAGGAGAGCAAAACTCCGGGGGTTACGCATTTCCGGATGTGAAATTACTTGTTATCTCCGGTAACGGGTACGCCTTGGGCACCGGTAAAATCAGCCGAATCCGTTGATGCCTCAGACAAGTCCGCACCGGTTAAATCAGCGTCGGTGAGGTCGGCCTTATACAGATCAGCTTCGGAGAGATCGGCGCCTCTGAGATTGGCTCCGGCAAGATCGGCACCTTTGAGGTTGGCCTCGGAAAGATTGGTATCCGACAGATCAGCGCCTGCAAGATTAGCCCTTTCAAGATCAACACCTTTAAGTCGCTTGCCGGAAAGGTCCACCCCGGCAAGATCACACTCCACGCAGGCATCGGTATCGAGCAACCGATCGACAAGGGCCTGTTTTTCCGCTGCAGCCTGAGCCGGTGTTTCCACGGTATAGAGGAGTGGGCCGGCCCCGTTTTTTATACCTGCTACACTCTGACTTACAGCGGCTCCCGGAGTACCGGCTGTTGCAGCAACATCACCGGCCGCAGGTGCGGCGACCTTTGTTGCCTGCCCGTCGGTTTTGGTCGTTACCGATACTGTTTTGTTCTGTTGCCTACCTGCTTCTGCAGTTTTTGGAGTTGTTGCGTGTATTTCAGGACTTGCTTCCACGACAGGGACGGTGGTTGCCTTCGGTCTGCTTTTCTCCTGAACCATCTTCGGTTTTCCTGCGTCGGGGCCGGCGACATCGGCACGTGCTTTTTTCTTTATTGCCGGAGGATTTTTATCCGGAGAATCCGCCTCAATCCGGGCGATCATGTCATGCACGGCCGAATCCTTATCCACTCCGATGGTGGTTTCCGATGACGGTTCCAGCTCAACTTTTTCCGGTGTTGCCGCCACTGTCTTCTTAGCGACAACAGGCTGTTTTTTCTGTTCATTAAGTACAACCGCCGTTTCTTCTTCAGTTTTTTGGTTACTTAAAGTCGCCGATGACGATGGGACCACGGCATCAGCCATGGCCACAGGATGCTTTGAGTCGGTCATGGGAGCAACCGGCGGCTGTTTTGCTCGCACATTGTCGGTGTTCTTGTCCTGGTTTTTTGATACCGTCGGCGGAGTTTCTTCAAGATCGCGCTTATTTTCAATAGCCACTTCCTGACTGTAAGGTGCGTGTTTAGATTTTGCGCCATCCGGGACAAACACGGTTTCACCGGTTGCCTCACTGTCCTGGTCACCGGCTTGATCGGTGAGCACACCGTCGATCTTTGCCCCTTTCAAATAGGCGCCCTGCAGAATTGCACCGGTCAGATTGGCACCGGTCAAATCAGCTCCGGCCAGGTCGGCCCCGCCGAGATTTGCACCCTGGAGGTTCGCACCTCTGAGATTGGCGCCGGAAAAATCAGCCAGATTGCATTTGGCACCGGCCAGATTTGCGCCGGAAAGATCAGCGCCGGAAAGATCAACTCTAGTCAAGACGGCACCGGCGAGATCACAGCCCGGACAACCATTAGTTTTGACAAGCTGTTGAAAATTTTTCTGCACAATTGAACGACCCGAACCTATGGGAGCGGCATGTCCGTTCACCGCCGAAAAACCTATAAACATGCAGCAGACAAAATAAAACGCATTTTTTTTCACTATCATTTTCCTCTTACCCCTATCCGGATGCATCGGGCATCTCAAGGATAACCAAAAGAAACAGGTGTACGGGCATTAGTAAAATAATTCTCCAATAATACGCCGATTTTTTCCACAAATTCAAAACGTAAAAGATGATTACATAGCAACGCCATGTACTCCTGTTTACACCGTAAAAGCTGAAGTAAAGGCAAGGAGAATGGAATAATTATTTTTTCAAGAGCCCTCAACGTAAACAGTATTCTGGACGACGAATATATACACATCTTGCAGCCGAGTTACAAATAAAACCAGCAATACGTTGATAAATTATCCTCACGCGGCCACAATAAAAAAAACCTGCCGGTCAACAAGACCGGCAGGCTGATGGAATACTATACAGCTCCAATCACAACATGAACCACAAAAAATGAGGTCATGCCGGAGAAAATTCACGATACGATTATTTGTTCTTCATTTTTCCTTCCGCTTTCCCCGACCGAACGCCGGTTTTCCTTTTTTCCATCTCATTCACCCGAATGGTCTTAAACCAGGCACGTCCGCCGCCGGCCATCTCAGCCAGATTAGTATACCCTTTCATGGTCAGGAACCTACCGGCGATATTCTCCTGTTTACCCATTACATCAACGATAACAATCTTTTTGTCCTTGGGAAGAGCTGTGTATTTTTCTTCAAGGTCATCAAGGGGTATATGGATGACATCACCCGTATGAAATTCTCCTATCCGCCGCAATGCCTCTCCGCCGATATCAAGGATGACGACATTGTTGATATTTTTATACACATGTTCGGGAAATACTTTTGGGATATTGACCTTTGGATAGTTGACGGTACGCAAAACGGGATATCTCTTTCTAATCCAGTCGGGTAGCCCGCCATTGTACAGCTTCACATTTGTATAGCCGAGTTTAACCGCCTTCCTGGCGGCCAGAGTACTCTTGAGTCAGCCGGGACCTTTACAGAAAAAGACAAGCAAGGTGCTTTTATCCTCGGGCAGGTTTGGATTACCTTCCACCTTACTCGATGGAATATTTACTGATCCCCTGATGGTAAGATCCTTGAATTCTATGGGGCTCAGGGCATTGGCCAGGACCATGGGAGCGCCGTGATACAGTTCATACTTCAACATATCCGCATCAATAGTCGGAATATCGATAACCATGGCCAGGACAGGACCGGGCAATGCGCCTACCCAGCTGAAAAGCACAGAGAACAGTACCAAGAATAGACTGTTTTTTTTCATTTTTCTTCCTTTAAGAGTATTTCATTTTCTCTTTTATTTTTTCCCATAACCCTTACGATCTCTGCCGTCACGAAAACCCTTTCGATACATTTTTACAAGAAGCGGATTCGACAAACTTTTAACCGACTGATTAACTGTGTCACCTCCGTTCAAACCGGATGTAAAACCGGCCGTATACGAATCTCTAATTTCATCGCTTGTCGTCTTTCCACCGTAATACAAGGCACTCGCACAAGTCTTCAGCATAACAAAACACAGTATACCCAAAATTGCCCCTGTGGCGTAAATACCCAGGCGAGTATGCAACGGCAATTTATGTTCCATTGATACGGATGTAATCCTCTATAAAAAGGGCTCCCGGCTCAGGTTCTTTCTTTAACCGAATGTACGCTGAAAAATCGTATACATAATGAGGAAAACAAGTCCCATTCCGATAGTCAGAGCGGCGAATCCGAAGACATAGGCAAAGACGACCAGCCAGGTCGGCGGTTTGTCGACAATGACATCATCCAGGCGTCCCTCCTTAACCAGCATTTCATATTCACGCGGTCGTTCATGTTTGAGTTCTTCAAGGGTAACGGAACCGGTAAAGATGACACGATCCAGAGGCCACTTTTCAGGTCGGATATGGGTGTTGAAGAAATGAATGGTAAAGATAAATCCCGTGGCCAGCAACGCCTCATCACTGTGGATAATAGTGGCAATGTTCAACCAGGAGCCTGGGATATACTGTGTGACCCAGGTGGGAAACCAGAGACAAAGTCCGGTAAGGCCGATAACGGCAACACCCCAGAATACGGCAAAATAATCAAATTTTTCCCAGTAGGTCCAACGGCCGTATCTGGGCCTGGGTCCCTTACCGACAAACCATTTAATCGTCTGGCCTATTTCTCTTGCATCCTGCAGATTCGGCACCATACCGATGGTATTATCGATGATAAAACCGACAAAAGACTTATCGCTTTTACGCCAGTTTTGGAAGATCAGAATAAAATGGAAGAAAAAATAGCCGAAGGTAAGGACGGCTCCTATCCTGTGTAGAATGCCAAGGACCCTGAAGCTCCCGAAAAAACCGGCTATGGCGCCGGCCCATGGTTCATCGGCAAATTTCAGGGCCATGCCGGTGAGAGCAAGGGTCAAAAAACTGATAATAACCGTAAGGTGGAGAACCCGTGCAAAAACATTAAATCGTTGAACATAGACTGTCTCTGTTTTACTCATTTCAGTTTACCCTTTCTGTTGCACATCCGACACATATTGCCGGGATCGTTTTTGGATGCATTCCATTTGTCGGCGGACTTCAGCAGCACCCTCTACTTTTTTTGCTCGCGGGCCTTGCGTATCATCTTCATACGTTCCTTGAAAGATCGCGGGAACCAGAGCAAGGTATGCAGCCCAAACAGTGAAAAAGTGCCCAGCAGGAGGCTGGTCATGCTCCAGAATGCATAATACATATCGGGATTGCGCTTCTTATCACCGTGGGTGGCATGGGTCCGATAGGTGGTAAAACTTAAATTTGCTCCGGGGTGACATTTTCGACACGTCTTGACGGCATTGAGACCGGCAAGGGTTGAATCGGGATCCGTGGCCGCCAGGATGGTATGACTGCCGTGACAGTCCGAACATTGCGCCGCCCGTTCACCACCGGCCAACATGGACGCCTTGCCGTGATAACTCTCACGATAGGTTTCCACCTGCTCCTCATGGCATTTTTCACATTCACTCGCCTGCTGTTTTCTGAATGTTGCCCCGGAAACACGTGCCGCCCCATGGGCTGAATGGCAGTCGCTGCAGATGGGAAAGCGTGAGGTGTCGGCGCCGACAGGAGGATTGTGGATCGACTGCTGAATTTTCCTGGCAACACCATAATGACAGGTTTCACAGGTATCACTCACGTGATTGCGGTTAACGGTCGACTCAGCATCAGAAGGCGGTAGTATGGAATGGCCGGTATGGCAGCTTGCACAGGTGGCGGAAACCAGTAAACCACTTTTGACAAGTCCTTTGCCGTGGATACTCATGGAATAGGTGGCAACTATTTTCCGTTCTCCTCCCTTTATTCTGACTGCGGCTTTTTTCCCATCCTGGTGACATGCGCCGCAGAGATTGGGAATATTTATCGGATTGATCGGAGAATCAGGATTGGCCTTGGACATATTGTTGTGCTTGCCGTGACAATCGGTGCATCCCGGAGCGTTCGGGTCCAACTCGGCCAGCAGTTTGCCATGGATACTTTTTGCGTAAATATCACTCTGCTGCGGATGACAGGCGGAGCAATCCACCGGTCCGGATCCCCTGCAGACGGGATCTCTGGCGCTATCCATATTGGAATGACATTTGACGCAGGCAATTTTATTTTTTTTGTGCAAAGTCCCTCTAAATTCATCATACTCATCCGTATCCACATACAGGCTTTTCACACCGCCTTCCTCATCAGGCATGACAAGATTGGGATTGCTGTGGCATTTCAGGCAGTAGGCATCGGACAACTTGCCCTGATAGCCGATCTTACTCTGTTCATGGGGCTGGTGACATTCAATACAGGAGGGAATTTTGTGCGGCTCTTTTTCCCAGAGTGACTTTCTGATGACTTTTCTATGCGTGTTTTCAATATTGGCATGGCAATGCATGCAGGTTTTCGCAACGTTTTTAGGGTTGGTTGAAGATTCCGGATCGGTATGGGGACGAACGTTATGGGAGGTATGACAACTGGTACATACGGCCGCAACAATCAAACCTGATTTCAGCAACCCCTTGCCATGCATGGACATGGAAAAATTTTTCAGAACATTATGTTGATCAATATCCTCATGGGTCTTGGTCATCGGAGAGCCTTCCCGATGACACCGTCCGCAAGTTAAGGGAATATTAGTGACATATACTGTTGATTTTGGGTCATTGGGCGGCAGGATATCATGAGTCCCATGGCAGGAAGAACAGTAAGGGGCCAGGGCATCGCCCCTGGAACGTGCCTTGCCATGAATGCTTTTCTCGTATATTGCACCAATATCATCATGACATTCCGCACAGTTGACTCTTTTCAATTTAGGAGGATGCTCATCTTCGGTGTCGGCATCCTGATGACAGGAAACGCATTCTTCATCGGCATGAACGGACTTTGCCAAAACCTCAGCATTGACATACACGGAACTGTCATCCGCTTCTCTGGTGAGATCTTCATCACCATGGCACTCCAGACAGTCCTCATTGCTCATGGACAGGGCCTTGTGGCTGCTCATGGCCAAGGCAGTCAGAACAATGAAAAAGAAAGTGACGACGACTCCTGCCTTTTTCCCAATAGTGGCGCTCATGTCTCCCATCCTTTTTTGTTGATGAATGCAGGGTGAATTTTACATACTCCAACTACTCGTAAATACGTGGATAATATATAACAACCCCGAAGAGAAGCAGAAAAACAATAATGAATGGTGATTCATTCATTAAAATCTATATAAAGCATATACAAAATATATGCAAAGGAAAAATTGCCCATGTACAGCCATTAAAATCCGGTTCACTCGGTAGGACCCAGAGTATAAAAATGGGGAACAGAAATGGCGTGACCGGGAAACCGCCGCACATGCAACTCAGGGAGAATACCGATCAGGACAAACTGAAACAGCGTACCGGCCACTACCGGTACGCTGCCTAGGGGGATGATGCGGAAAGGAGGGAGTATTATACCTTGATGATCTCGAAAAAAGTCAAGATTTCTTCAAGGATGGCTAAGTAAAAACATAGATATGCAGGTAAGCAAGAACTCCGAGGGGTAGTGTTCCGGGGCGGGTCTCAACTATACAGTAGTATGTTGTGAGTCGCCACGGGACAGGACGCCATAGATCGAAGTTTTTACGACGCCATCATACCTTTGTCGGATCAAAATACTTGAATTTAGATCCCTTAAGGATGGCATCCACTGACCCGATGGTTCCCTTCATATAGAACACATTGGGTTTTGTATTGTCATCGGGACGAAGCACCCAGACCTCTTCCTGAATCTGATGAACCAGCTTATAAACAATACTATTCGGGTCACTGAGATCACCAAAGGTACGGGCGCCCGTTGGACAGGCGGCGGAACAACCGGTCTGGGTTTCCCCCTTCGACAATCGTTTGTCCCAGCAGAAATCACACTTGTCTATGGCATGCCGTTCTTCATCAAAATACCTGGCATCATAAGGGCAGGCAAGAATACACGTCTTACAGCCGATGCACTTCTTACTCTCCATACGAACAATACCGGTAACCGGATCCTTATATGTAGCCTTGGTCGGGCAGCCGCGCACACAGGGTGGATTATTGCAATGGTTACAGAGGACCGGGATAAACTCCACCGCCTTGTCCAGGGTCCCGGAATACTTCTTGGTCAAGATCCGTGTTCTGTAGCCATATTCCGGGACATCATTCGTCTTGATGCATGCCTCGACACACCGCTCACAATCAATGCACATGGACTGGCGGATCACCATACTGTAATGAGGGCTGTACAGGTCTTTCACTGCCCTTTCCGCACCGGTTGAGGCCTGGGCCGAACCAACCAGAGAGGTCAGGGACAGGAATTTCCCTCCCGCATAGACACCGGCAACGGCAAACCCAAGTTTCAGAAATTTTCTTCTTTCCCTGGACGTCACCGATTTAGTGCCCTCATTTTCCATTTCATCGAAATTTATTTTAGGAAATTTCATTCTAATCTCCATTACACAATTCTATAGATTCAACAGGATACTGTGGATGCCTGCGCAACCATTATTGACGAAATATCGCCTGCAGCCTGAACATTGCTTGGGTTCAACTTACCAGTTCCCATGCTGACGTTTCATCGCCTCTTCCATGGTTTCGCCCTCTTTCATATAGTGGATACCACCGCAACCAGGACAGATATAGGCACCTTCGGGAACAATCTCATGTTTCTGCAGCTGATGGCCGTTCAGCATCTTTTCACCGGCCAGATAGGCAATTATAATAAAGGCAAGGCCCCAGATTGATATCATAATCTCATGAAAAGAGGGAACATAGGACATTATATGGGAGGCCTCAACAACGCCAAGGGAATGATACACCGGAACCATTTGCCCGGGGATAACAATGTCGTAACGCATAAAGAAAATCCCCACCATCATAAGGCCGGTTGTCCACATGATGAGCGTATATTTTCTACCCCTTGAAGCAATAAGCAGAAAAAGCGGCAGAACCATACCGAGGAAAATCTCAAAAAACCAAAAATTAACGGCATAATCACCGGTCAGAAACGACATGATCACCGGATACTTGCCTTCGGAAACCAGACCGGTAATGACCTTCCAGATAGTAAAAAAGATTATGGTGGCGATAAAATAGACGGTCAGCAGGGTCAGAGACTTTACCGCACGCTCCATGCGCTGATTCATAATCTCCGGATTAATCTTGGCCGCGAGCGTTGTAAAAAACAAAATAGCACAACCACCGGACATGGCGGCGGAAAATATAAAGTAGATCGGCAGATAGGGCCCATACCAGAAGGGACGGCCATGAAGCATACCAAAGATACCGCCGAGGTTACTATGGGCGGCAATACCTACTGACAGGCCGATAAAACCAACAATTCTGGACACGGTATGATTCTGATTAAGCAGGCAATAATACTCAATCATCATAAGGACCATATAGGCACCGTACAAGGTTCCCATCCACCACATATTCGATCTGAAATTAGGGGAAATCACATTCCAGATCGCCATTCTGAAGGGATTTTCAATATCAAAAAAGATGATGCAAAATCCGCCTAATAAAAAAATTATGGACAGGAAAACCGCACGTTTGGCTATCGGCATGAGGGCTTCATTACCAAAAACATGACCAAAGGACGAAACAATACAGAGCCCGGTGGAAGTAACAACGCAGAAGATGTATGCCGAAATAAGCATGCCCCAGGATATTTCCCTGGTGACATTGTATACATGTCGATAGCCGACAAAAAAACCATGGAGTCCGACAAGGAGACCGGCAAGGGCGACAAGCCCAAAAAAGCCCAGCAGCAT
>DRLX01000157.1 GCA_011322715.1 Desulfobulbaceae bacterium | reverse complement strand
CCTGGTAGGCGCGCTGTTCCTGGATGGGGGCTACGACAAGGCCCTGCTCTTTGTTAAGCGGTTTTTTTCACCGCTGATCGACCAAAGGCAGCAGCAACTTGTACTCTCCGATGCCAAATCCGGCCTGCAGGAGTTGTTGCAGGAACGCTACAATGAAGGGCCGCAATATGTGCTTGACAGGGAAGAGGGGCCTGCTCACGCCAAAATTTTTACCGTATCGGTCCGCTTCCATGATCAGATACTCGGCACAGGCCGGGCAGGCAATAAAAAAGAAGCGGAGCAGCAGGCTGCAGGTGCAGCCTTGCACAAGCTGGCAACAGAGGAGAAAAGCGTCAGTTGAGTGATGTCTCCTTACCCGATGCCGCAATCGGCGGCGGTTCACGTATTCCGGCGGCCATGAAAAAAAAACGGCCGGTTCCCCCTCTGGTTATTCCGATTTTTATTCCCCATGAAGGTTGTCCGCATAGTTGTCTGTTTTGCAATCAACAACGGATCAGCGGCGTGACGGCTCCCCCGGTCACGACTTCAGATGTGACTGAAATTATCAGTACCTGGATAAGGCGTCCCGGCAAACGTCATCGGAGCTGCGTGCAGGTGGCCTTTTACGGTGGCAGCTTTACCTGTCTTGAACATAGGCGTCAGCAGGAGTTGTTGGCCGGTGTCGTCCCATTTATTGAGAGAGGTGATGTACAGGAAATCAGGCTGTCGACCAGGCCTGATTATATCACCGGCAAGGGCGTGGCCTTTCTTCGTCGTCACCATGTGCGGATTGTGGAGCTCGGGGTTCAGTCCCTGGACAATTATGTTCTGCACAAAAGCCTGCGCGGGCATAGCGCGGAAGATGCCGTTAACTCTTCCATACTGTTGAAAAATGAGGGAATAGAACTGGGTATTCAGTTGATGGTCGGTCTGCCGGGACAGAGTTTTACCAGCTTGCGCAGGACAATAGAGCTGGTTGTTCGTCTTTGTCCTGATTTTGTCCGGATCTATCCCGTGCTCGTGGTCGCCGGCAGCGGCCTTGCCCATTGGTATCGCCGAGGCAAATATCGTCCGCTCAGTCTGTCTCAGGCAATCGTGCAGGTTGCCTGGATAAAGAAAAAGTTAACCGGCGCCGGTATCCGGGTGGTACGCATGGGACTGCAGGCCGGTCCGGAACTGGAGGAATCTCTGCTGGCCGGACCCTATCATCCCGCCTTTGGCGAACTGGTGAATTCCCGCCTCATGCTCCAGCAGGTTCGGCAACTTCTGGCCGGTGTCGATGAAAAGTCGATGGCGGTACTTTCCGTTTCCGAGCGGGACCTTTCCGTTTTTCAGGGAATGCGGCGGGCAAATATTGAGCGGTTGACCAGTCTTGGCCTCTCTGATAGATTCATCCTGCAGACCAATCCCGGGCAATGCCGGGGAACCGTCAGGTTAATTGAGATCAAACAAGCGCCCGGTGCAACCGGATGATGACATGAATTTTAGATAGAAATATGCTCAGTATTAATTCACTCAGTCTCCAGTATGGAGCTAAACATATCTTTCGGGATGTCAGTGCCCAGGTCCATTCCGGCGAACGGATCGGTTTGGCCGGGGTCAACGGCACCGGTAAGTCAACTCTTCTCAAAATTATGAGCGGGGCCCAGGAAACCGATCCCGGTATCGTCAGCCGTGCCTCCTGGTTTACCGTGGCCTATCTGCCGCAGGAAATCACCATTGAGCTTGGCGCACGCTGTCTCTATGATGAGGCCGAGTCCGCCTTTGATGTTGTGTTGTCCCATCAACGGGAGCTTGAAGAGATCGGCGAGGAACTTGCCGGTTTACAGCAGGGTGACCCTGCCCTTGACGACCTGCTTGTGCGCCAGGGTGAGTTGCAGCATCTGCTCGAGGGACAGGATGTCTTTCGCATGCGGCCGGAGATTGAAAAAATTCTTTTCGGCCTTGGCTTTTGCGCCTCTGATCTCGATCGTCCGGTGTCTGATTTTTCCGGCGGCTGGATTATGCGGCTTCTGCTGGCCAAATTGCTGCTGCAGAAACCGGCCCTGTTGCTGCTTGATGAGCCGACCAACCATCTTGATTTGGATTCCCTGACCTGGCTTGAGGATTTTCTCCGGGGCTATCAGGGGGCGATGATTATCATCTCTCATGACCGATCTTTTCTTGACCGGGTAACCGAGATAACCTGGGAGTTGAGCCTGGGCAGGCTGACGGTGTACAAGGGCAATTATTCCCGTTACCTGGTGGAAAAAGAGCAACGTCTGGAATTGGAACGGGCCGCCTATAATAATCAGCAGGCCATGATCAAACAGAGCGAGCGGTTCATCACCCGTTTTCGTTCCAAGTCCACCAAGGCGAGGCAGGTGCAGAGCCGGATCAAACAACTGGAAAAACTGGAACGGATCGAGCTGTCGGAAACCGAGCGCAAGGTCCGGTTTTCTTTCCCGCCGGCGGCACCCTCGGGTCGGGATGTGTTGACGCTGCAGGGGCTCAATAAAACCTTTGGCGACAAGAGAGTTTTTTCCGATGTCACCTGTTCTCTGCAACGGGGAGATAAACTGGCCGTGGTCGGGGTCAACGGGGCCGGTAAGTCAACCCTGCTGAAAATTATTGCCGGTCTGGAACCGGCTGATGGTGAGAAAAAACTCGGTCATAATGTGATTCTCACCTATTTCGGTCAGCACCAGGCGAGAGAACTCTATGGTGACGTGAGCCTGCTTGATACCGTCTACCATGCGGCCAAAGATATGACGATCACCAAGGTGCGTTCCCTTTTGGGCGCCTTTCTTTTCATGGGTGATGAGGTGGACAAAAAGGTGCAAGTCCTGTCCGGTGGGGAAAAGAGCCGGGTGGCCCTGGCCAAGATGCTGGTGAGGCCCGCCAATCTGATGCTGCTTGATGAGCCGACCAATCATCTTGATATCAGTTCCCAGGAGGTTCTGCAGGAGGCCATGGCCCAGTACGAGGGGACCATCATCGTGGTCTCCCATAATCGTTTTTTTGTCAATTCCTTTGTCAATAAGGTGCTGGAAATTCGTGACGGCCGGGCAACTTTGTATGAGGGCAATATTGACGATTACCTGGCCCGCAGAGAGAGTGAAGATGAGCGGATGTCTCCAAAGAGTCTTCCCCGGCAGGAAACCAACGGTAATCGGGGAAAGTCGGGTGATAAAAAGGCTCAGCGACGGGCTCGGGCTCAGGCCCGGCGGAAACTCGGCGCCCGGTTGGGACCATGGAAGAAACAGAGCGCATCGGCCGAGGAAGAGATTGAACGTCATGAGGCGCGCAAGGCAAAGCTTGAACAGAAGATGGCCGATCCCGACCTGTATGGAGATCAGGCCGCCTGGTCGGAAACGAGTCGGGAATATACAAAGGTGGAACGACAGCTTGAGCGGGCGTATCGAAAATGGGAAGAGGCCCAGGAGAAAATTGAGAATATTGAACGCTTAAACGCCTAAACGCTTCAACGATTGAACGATTGAACGTTTGAACGTTTGAACGATTGAACGTTTGAACGTT
>DRLX01000156.1 GCA_011322715.1 Desulfobulbaceae bacterium | reverse complement strand
TCATAAGGCGGACTGCCCTAATCTGCTGGCCACTGATCCGCAGCGCCGGTTGCAGGTGACCTGGTCGTCTACCGGTAAGACCAGACATCGGGCTGAACTTCGGATCCGGGCCGAGAACAGGCGCACTATCCTGGCGGAGATCAGTGGTGCAATTTCCGCTGATGATGCTGATATTGTGGAATTTAAGGCACGGACAACGACGGACAATGTGGCCCAGCTCGGTGTTATTGTAGAGGTGGCCGATCTGCAGCATCTGCGGCAGTTGCAGAGGCATCTGCAGCAGATGCCGGAAGTCATTGAGGTACGCAGACTGTAAGGTGGTATGGGAGCATGATAATCTGCGAGGTCTGCGGCAATGAATTTGATCTGCAAATGACCACCTGTCCCTATTGCGGTGCAGGTGTAGAGAAACCGGTTGTCCGCAGGCAGGGAGACAACCACCGGCTGGTTAACCTGGAACGAGGTCTGCCGACCGTGGCCCAGGCCCTGGTTCGGCTGGAAAATGAACTTGAAACTTCCGACAGGCAGGGGTTTCGCCTGTTGACACTGATTCATGGGTATGGATCCAGCGGTAGGGGCGGGGCGATAAAAGATGCAGTACGTCGCCAATTACAGTATTATAAACATAAACGACGGGTCAAAGAGGTTGTGACGGGAGAGGAACTCAGCACCCGTTCCGGGCCTGGTCGTCAGCTTCTCAGGCGTTTTCCGACCCTGACAACCCATCGTGACCTGAACCGGCATAATCCCGGTATAACAGTGGTTGTTTTATAATCATTTTTCCTCTATTAAAAAGATGTATTCTTCTTCCCTTATTGCATAGTAGCAATTATGGGATACTTAAAATCCTTTACTATAAGGAGCACAAAATGCAGAAAATTAGTTGTGGAATTTGCCTGGTCCTGCTCGTGGCCACAACGGCCTTTTCGGCGGACAAGGCAAGTGAGTTTAAGAATGAACAACAAAAGCTCAGTTATGCCATGGGACTGGATCTTGGCGCTTATTTCAAGGGGTTGGGTGAAAAATTTGACTTAGATGTTCTTCAGCGTGGTATTTCCGATGCCTACACAGGCAAGAAACCCTTGATGACCGCTGAAGAAGCGGCGGCAGTGCAGAAAAAATTTGCGGCAAGGCAGCAGGAAAAGCAGATCAAGGAAACCGTGGCCATGGTGAAGAAAAACCGGGATGCCGCAGAAAAATTTCTTGCTGAAAATAAAAAGAAAGAAGGCGTTAAAGTCACCAAATCGGGTTTGCAGTACAAGGTGATCAAACAGGGCAAGGGAAAAAAACCCGGACTGAAGGATATGGTCAAGGTCCATTACAGGGGTACCCTGTTAAACGGCAAAGAATTCGACAGTTCCTATAAACGCAATGAACCCGCCGTGTTCCAGGTCGGACAGGTGATTGCCGGCTGGCAGGAGGCGTTGCAGTTAATGAATGTCGGCTCCACCTATGAGATTTATCTGCCGCCTGATCTTGCCTATGGAGACCGGGGTGCGCCACCGGTGATTGAGCCCGGCTCCATGTTGATTTTCCAGGTGGAACTGCTGGATATTCCTACTCCGGAGAAAAAAGTTTCGGCTGTGAAGACTGCAAAAGAAAAAGTGAAAAAGACGAAAAAAAAGCTGGAAGGATGCTGAGACCTTCCAGCCGGAATTCTAAATACTGGATATGACACTGACCCGCCATCTCGGATGGCGGGTTGAGGACTGGTGGGTATGGGAAAGAAAAAAGGGAAAAAGAAGTGTTGCGGGAAATATTTGAAAAAGGGAAAACACTGCAGCAAATGCCCCCGGCTGATCAAGGAAAAATGTAAGAAAAAGGCGCAAAAAAAGGCCCGAAAAAAGAAGAAGAAAGAGAAAAAGAAGTAAGGGCCGGCCAGCCCCTGTCAGCGAGATGCCTGTAGTCCGGCCAACAAAACGAATCTGCCCAGAGAAATGACATTACAGGGAAAGCTGCCGACAAAAAGAGGATTATCGCAGAGACCGCCGGAGAGATAGAGCCGCTCCGGCGATCCGGCAAAACGGTAGGCATTGCGGGCAATCCCGCGAACAAATTTCGCCACCGCTTCAGTTTCCGACAGCCCTGAAATCACGGCATCAAAGATATTGCTCATGCCCAGTACGCCGCAGGTGATGGAAAATCCCGTGTCCGGCACCGCTATTTCTCCATAGTCTAAATCGTAATATTTGGCCAGCAGCTCGATGGTAAATCCCATCGAGGCCCCGCACTCCGCATTCCAGCCCATATCCACGACCCGCCCTTCGGCATAGCGGACAAATTTAATGTCCCGGCTGCCGCAATCCAGAAGAACAAAATCCTTTCCACCTATAATTTTTTCACCGCCTCTGGCAAGGGCGGTCAGTTCGTTGATACTCTGCTTACTTCTGCGGGCCGCATTGTGGCCCGTGGCCAGGTCCGCCATGAACCCGACCTCAAGGTCTCGGGTGGCGATGACCTCCGGTGCCCGGTCTGTTTCTGTATCCAGGAGCTTGCAGTATGAAGTTCCGAAATCGGCCAGCAACATTTTTTCTTTCAACCTTCTTTTATTTCTCAGAAAACAGGGAATGCGAGAGTTCAAAAAATGCCTCGATTTTTGCCCGGGCGCTGGAACCGGCGGTGACGTCGCAGTCCAGATAGAGGCCCTGTGGATGTTGATCGGCCAGAAATTTTGCCAGTGCGGTTTTGGCGCAGAATGACTGGGCAAAGAAAACCGTCGGCACGTTTGGATTGACGTATGATTCAAGTTCGAGATCGGCCGGGGTTTTGTTTTCCATGCAACGGGTCCAGCCGTAGACATGGGTAGTGTCGGGAAAAAGGGTCAGTAGACTGAAATCCCGTGGCGGTACTCCCCAGAAACCCGCAGTCGGTCTGCAGGCGGCAGGGCCTTTTTCCGGTTCCGGTTCAAGGACCCCGGCCGTGATGCCCGTCATTTTTGCAAGCAGAGGCATCCGTGTCCTGCATAAAGGGATACCGGCACCCTCCATGTCCTGATTGCGGGTGCAATGTATGGGAATGTCGAGCATGTTCTTCAATATGGTGGAGACATGCAGGGCACAGTCGCATTTACCCGGCCCGACGTCGATATATATGCAATCCAGATGGAGATGCATGGCATTCAGGACCACTGTACGTAGAACAGCGCAGTAGACACGGGGCAGGTGTGAGGCGGTCAGGTCCAGTGAGGCCCGGACCTGCGGTTCGTCGAGATCAAAGATCAGTACCCGACGCCGGTGAAGATCGGTAATAACCGAACGGGGCGGGATACCGACAATGCCTACTCTTTCCGTCATAATAATCGCAATTGGAGAGGATTAACTGTCTTCCCGCAGGAGAAAAATAATTCCAACGGCGCTTATCAGGATATGAATGGAAAAAGAGGCCGGCAGGGGATGAATATAGCCGGCTTTGGCCAGTGATTGCAGGGTTCCCCATGCGCCCCAGCAACCAAACGCCAGTCCGCAACTGACGGGAATGGCCAGCGACAGGTCCCTTCCCCAGGCTCGGTAGACAAAAAGCAGAAGCGGTAATCCGAGAAGCAGCAACGGCACTCCCAGTAGGATATAAGAGATTCGACCATAAAATTCCGTCCAGGCCTTGTTTTTCTCGTCTGGTGCCTGTTTCCCCAGCGCTTCCTGGTAAAGACCGGTGAGCGAGAGTTCCATGGAGTGGTATTTCGGTACGAAAAAACTTGAGGGCTTTTCCTTGAATTGAAAGATTTTTTTGGCAAAGACTTCCGTTTTAAATGTATCACCCCGGGTGCGGGTCTGGATCTGTCCCTTGGTAAGTGTCCAGACGCCCTTCCTCCAGGATGCCTGCTCTGCAGCAATCAAGGTGGTCAGTTGATACTTGGGATTCCAGGCGGCATAGGAGAAAAAACGAAAATCATCTTTTTTCCTGTCCGGCCTGGCAAAAGAGTAAAATCCATCCCGACCACGATAATAATAGCGGCCGTTTCGGAAAATGCCGAGGGCAACTCTGCCCTTGACTTCTTTGTTCCAAATATGATTGGTAATCGAAATGGTTTTCGGCAGAACGAACTGGGCCATCAACAGAAAAAGCAGGGTAAAAACAATACCGGCGCCGATAATCGGGTTTGTGATCTTTTTTAAGGGAATACCGCCGGCTTTCAAGGCGATCAGTTCATTGCTGTGATTGAGAATCCCCAGGGTGATGACCCCGGCAAGCAGGATGCAGACCGGTCCCATCTGTTCCAGGATGAAGGGAATACTGAGGACGAAGAATTTGATGACCAGGGCCATGGATTTACCCTTTTCCATGAAGTCGTCAATTTTTTCAAAAAAATCAATCAACACATAGATGGCAATAAAGCTTGCCATCAGCATGAAAATATTTTTGATAAATTGTTGAAGGATATAGCGATTCAGAAGGTTCACTGCTCAGTCATCCATCCCGTGTCTTTTAAGAAAATTTCTTTTTCCATACCCATAAGGGCCTTGATAGAGGGTTAGTTGTAACGATAAATTGTTGTGACGATAAATCGCATGTAGTACCCTTTGCCTGCATTTTGGTCAAGGAATACCTAACTCGCCCAACTTAGGTAATAGCCGGTTCATTGTCGCACAAATTCCCGGTGCAGGCAGAGATGCCGGAAGGATACAAATATGAAAAATTCTACAGGACAACAGCCCCTGGTGACAAGTATTTCCGTTGTTGCCGAGCCGCCGAGTCTGCAGGATAATACCGCAGACATCGACCGTCTGCGCATTGCCGTCCGCAACAAATTGCCGCCTGCCCTGGAAGGTCGTCCAGTGGTGGTTCCTTTTACGGCCATGGCCGGGCTCAGCCGACGGTTCCGTAAGGCCGGTTTTGTCGGAAACGCCCTGGTAAACGTTCTGCCCCATGAGCTGCAACTTGTCGATTTTCAACAGGACATATCGGACAACATTCCCGCAATGGCCCTTGATCTAGGCACAACTCATCTTGAGGCGACCCTGGTCGATTTGACGACCGGTGAAATTATGGCCCATACCCATGCGCCCAATGGTCAGATGCGGTACGGGGCGGACATTTTAAGCCGTATTCACTATGCCGAGGGCCATGACGAGGGCACAAAAGGTCTTGTCAGGCTGCAGCAGGCCGTGGTGACGACCATTAATGAAATGGTTGCCGACCTGGCAATACAGGCCGGGATAGAAGCAGATGCTATCCGTGCCCTCAGTGTTTCAGGCAACACCACAATGGTCCATCTTCTGTTGGGATTAAGTCCCCACCATATCTGTCGTGAACCCTATACACCGCTCGTCGGCAGTCCTGATCCGTTTTCCGCCGGAGAAATCGGAGTAGGTATCAATACACTTGCCTCGGTCTGGATACTGCCCAGTATCGGTAGCTATTTCGGTGGCGACCTTATTTCCGGCATCCTGGCCAGTGGCCTGGACCGGATGGAAAAGACCTCCATGCTGATTGATGTGGGCACCAATGCGGAAGTGGTGCTCGGGAACAGGGACTGGCTGATTGCCTGCGCCGGCGCAGCCGGCCCGGCCCTGGAAGGGGGAGTTGCCAAAATGGGTATGCGGGCAGGTCCCGGCGCCATCGAGCATGTCCTGCTTGATCGCAAAAGCTGGCGCCTGCAGGTCAAAACCATAAACGATCAACCTGCCGTCGGTATCTGCGGCTCGGGCCTGATTGAACTGGTGGCCCAGCTGTTTCTTGCGGGCATTGTTGATATCCGGGGGAAATTATGCAGGGATACAGTAGCCGGGTCTGAAAAGAGGCGCGCTTTTATCAGGGAGCGTCTTATCGAAGGCGAGGAGGGGCTGAGTTTTATGGTGACCCCGGCAAAAGAGTCCGGCCACGGCAAACCCGTACTTCTGGCCCAGGTTGATCTGGATGCGATGATGCGCTCCAAGGCGGCCATGTATGCGATTCTCACCACGTTAACCAGCCAGGTCGGGGTGGAATTTTCCGATCTTGATCATATCTATGTGGCCGGTGCCTTCGGCAAACATATTGATCCGGTGGCGGCCATTACCCTTGGCATGTTGCCGGATTTACCACTTTCTACGTACATCCCCGTGGGCAACAGTTCACTCCATGGCGCCGAACGTATTTTACTGTCCGAGGAGGCCCGCCGGCTCAGTCTGGAAATCGGCCGAAAAATCACTTATATTGAATTGAATGTTAATCAGGAGTTCATGCTTCGTTTTTCCGGTTCCCGCTTTATTCCGCATACCGACCCCGCTCTCTTCCCTTCGGTGCCCGTGGTCCGGACTGAAGATTTTCCTTGAAAAGGGTTGACTTGCAATTTGTATGGCCGACTGCTATAGTTTATTATTCGTTGACCGGCGGCACGGAAGAACAGGCGCCGTCGGGTATGTCAACGGAGTGTCTGCCATGAATACATTACGTGCGACAATATACTCCCCCCTGCCTTCAGGCGGCCCGGAGCAACAGATGAGTCGGTGGGAGAGCGCTTGTAGCCTCTGCTGACCCTGAATAGACCACTGCCACATTGAAAACAATGGAGCAGTGGTCTTTTTTATTGATGGCGTCGTAAAAACTTCGATCTACTGCGTCGTGTGTCCCTGGGCGATTCACAACATACTATCTGTATAGTTGAGAGACTCCCCGGAACACCACTCCTCGGAGTCTGCGCTTACCTGTATATCTGTGTTTTTACTTAGCCATCTTTGGAAAAAATTTGGACTTTTACGAGTTCATCTTTTATTGAGATAGTGCAATGCAGAAACGACTGGAAAAAATAGCTGATTCCATTACCCGGAGCGCAAGTAAAAATTCGGCTCAGGGTCGTCTAAGCGGCTTTTATGACGTCTTTAATCGCGACGATGAGGTCCTCATTGTTATCAATGCCGACCCTGATGCTCTGGCCAGTGCCATGGCGGTAAAGAGGTTACTGGCCTATCGGGTCGGCAGCGTAACCATCGGCTACCCCAATGAGATCAGAAGACTCTCCAATATTACCATGGTAGAGAGGCTGAAAATACCTATAGAACGGTTGCATACCTTGCCGGTCAGGGATTATTCCAAACGGGTGCTTTTGGATTCGCAGCCCCCCCATCACAGTTGTTTTGAGAAATTGGACTTTGATGTTGTTATTGATCATCATCCGGTTACCGAAGGCTGGGATGCCGACTTTATTGATATTCGTTCCGATTACGGGGCCGTTTCTTCCATGATGGTCGAATACCTGCGGGCTGCCGGGATTAAACCATCCGTGGCCCTTGCCACGGCTTTATTCTATGGCATTAAGGTTGATTCACAGAACTTTGAAAAGAAAAATATGCAGTTGGCGGACAGTATCAGCTTTCGCTACCTGTTTGATATCGCCAACAGGAACCTTGTCCGCAAATTTGAATTAACGGAACTGCGCCGTTCGGAACTGCGTTACTTTAAAATTGCCCTTAATGAAGTAAAGGCGAGCAAAGGGCGGGCCTATGTCCATCTCGGGCGGGTGGGCACCCCGGACATTCTGGTGATTATCGCTGATTTTTTTAATCATGTGGACAAGTTCGACTGGGCGATCGTTTCCGGCATCTATGGAGAAAAGCTGGTTGTCATCTTTCGCTGTGACGGCTATCGGAAGAATGCCGGTAAACTGGCCCAAAAAACCTTTGGTGAATTCGGTCCGGCCGGTGGTCATAAAGAGGCGGCCCGGGCGGAGGCTCCATTGAAAAATCTTCCCCTACGTGAAAACCAGGAGGTGACAACTTCCACCTTGATGCGTCTTGCCACCCGCCATATGCGTTGAGTACTCCATCGTGCCGCCGCCGGCAAAATTTTGTCTTTGTGTGGGTTCAGGCTTGCGTGCTCAAGGGGTATGCAATACAGTTGTTGATGTTTGTCGTGCCGAACTCAGGTCGGGAAAAAAAGGCTGTTTGGCGTGGCAGACGCTGTATAAAAGGATTCCTTGGTTGTTGTTTTGCCTATGAATCAAGACGATAATCCCAAATAGACAGGTATCGTATGCATAGACCTACGACGCTGGCAATGATTCTGGCTGGTGGCCGGGTGGATGAACTGGGCGTTTTGACCCATTACCGTCCAAAGTCGGCTGTTCCCTTCGGTGGTTTTGCCCGGGTTATCGATTTCCCTCTTTCCAATCTTCTCCACTCCCGCATTGAACGGATTGCAATTTTAAGTCAATATCGTTCCTATTCTCTGATCAATCATATCGGCACCGGCAGCGCCTGGGACATGATCGGCCGTCACAGGGGTATATCCATCCTGCCGCCGTTCAAGGATTATGAAAATCCACACTGGTATCGAGGGTCGGCCGATGCGGTATATCAGAACCTGGACTTTGTCCGTTATTACAATCCTCCTGAGATCCTTGTCCTCTCTGGTGATCATGTCTATCAGATGGATTATCGCCGCATGATCCGCTATCATCGGCGGCAACAGGCGGACCTGACGGCTGCCTTTATTCGTGTGCCCTTTGCGGAGGCCTCCCGCTTTGGTGTTGCCGAAATTAAATCCGGAGATGAAGAGGGAGGCCGCCTGCTCTCCTATGAGGAGAAACCCGATGCGCCCAAAGGGCATTGGGCCTCTCTTACCGTGCTCTGTTTCAAACCGCAGGTCCTGTATGATGTACTGGCCGTGAATCAGGAGCAATCCAATGGGTCGTACGAGTTCGGTCGAGATATTATTCCCATGATGATGGACATGGGGTATCGGGTGTATGGATATAAATTCGGTGGTTACTGGGGCTACACCCGCACCATTGATGAGTACTGGCAGACCTCGATGGATCTGCTTGGGCCGCACCCGAAAATTGATATGGAAAAATGGGGTCTGCGGACCAATCTTGAACACCGGGATATCCGGGACTGCCAGCCGCTGAATGTCGGTGATCAGGGAAGCCTTGATAATTCCATGGCCTATAACGGGGTAACGGTTGAAGGTCGGGTCAGTAACTCTATTCTTTTTCCCGGCGTCAGGGTCGAACCGGGAGCCGAGGTGCGTGACTCGGTGCTCTTTTTTAATACGGTTGTCAGGGCCGATGCCCGTGTGTCCAGGGTGGTCTGTGATGTCAACACCATCTTTGGCGCCGGCTCCAGGACAGGGACAACGGAGGGTGATGTTCAAGGGGCCATTTCCGTTATCGGCTGGAATAACCGGGTCCCTGCCGGCATGGTCATCGGCAGCGGTTGCACGGTTTATCCACGAATTTCCAGTGATGCCTGGCCTGAAAACGGGCTTGAAGACGGGGGAGTATTGCAATGAGCGATGACATGGATGCTCTGGTTCTTTTGCTTGCCGGCGGGATCGGCAGCCGTCTCAACATTCTGGTTGGTCATCGCGCCAAGCCGGCTGTTCCCTTCGGCGGTCTGTACAGGATTATTGATTTTGCCCTCTCCAATGTGATGAATTCCGATCTGACCAGGGTGGGAGTCTTGACCCAGTATAAACCGTTGTCGCTTATGCGCCATATCGGGACAGGTGCGGCCTGGGACTTTACCGGCCGCACCCGCGGCGTGAAGATCCTGCCGCCCCGAACCGGGGAAAAGGATTCCGACTGGTATCGGGGCACCGCCGATGCCATTCGGCAGAATATTGATTTCATCCTTGCCAATCCCTCGGACCAGGTGGTTATCCTTTCCGGCGATCATATCTATCACATGGATTTCGATGCCATGATTCAGTATCACAGGCATAAAGATGCGGATGTGACCATCGGTATGATGGTGGTGCCCAAAAGTGAAATTCATCAGTTCGGCGCCGGTATTGTCGATGCGGAAAACCGAATCATCGACTGGGAGGAAAAACCGAAAATACCCCGTACCAATCTCGCTTCAATGGGTATTTATGTATTTGATACCAAGTACCTGCTCCGGGTCCTGTCCCGGGACAAACAGGAGATAGATTTTGGTATGCATATTATCCCGCGCGGCATAGAGGAGGACAGGGTGTTTGCCTATCCGTTTTATGGTTATTGGCGGGATGTGGGTACGATTCAATCCTACTGGCAGACTAATATGGATGTGATTCGGCCCGGTTCGGGCATTACCCCGGAAAAGTGGGGCATCCGGCCCAATCCGGAGGCGGACGGTCGGCCCATGGACCGGGCGCCGGCCCGTTTCATGTCCGGCTGCACAGTACAGGCGTCCATGGTTTCCGCGGGCTCCATTATTGAAGGAACAGTGATTAATTCCGTGCTCTCGCCGGGAGTGGAGGTCCGCAAGGGGGCTGTTGTCCGTGATTCCGTGATCTTTGAGGATTCCACTATCGAAGAAGGCGCAACCGTTGATCTGAGTATCTGTGATAAACGGGTCCATATCGGCTCAGGAACGGTTGTCGGGCAGGGAGAAAATCTCCAGCATGCCAACCATGAGTACCCTGAACACCTGTATACCGGCATTACCCTGATCGGCAAAAAAGCACGACTGCCTTCCGGTATGACCATCGGCCGTAACTGCATTGTCAGGCCCGGGTATGCGGGTTCGGATGTATCCGTAGTGGCGGACGGCGAATCTCTGTAATGAGGACTTGAAAATTTTGACCTGTGAAAAATGATTTGCCTTTCGGCGGATTTCAGGTATGATCACCGGTCGAAAAATTATTTATTTTTTTCCCCATGCTCCCGTAGCTCAGTAGGATAGAGCACAGGATTCCTAATCCTGGTGCCGCGTGTTCGAATCACGCCGGGAGCACCATCTTTTTTTTATCAGCCGACCCTGTCTCAAATTTGTCCTGTTTTTCCCTGTGCCTTTATACATACTCTCCCGAATTGTCCCTGAATGTTATTTCAACATTATTTACGTGTGTTACGCCCTTGATCTGATCTGTCCGTCGGAGTTTTTGTGGTCTGAAACAAATGTATTGTAAAAGATGAAAGTGGGTCCGTAATGGCTGTGCGAAATGTTGATATTGAAAAAAAATGTAGAGGCAAGATGTTGAAATTTCGTTGATTATCGTTTAATGTCTCAGGAGAGGATTAAACGATGATGGGGGGAGTTTACATGGAAAACGATGACGAAGAGGACTGTATATTTTTTGGAAACCCTTGCGAGAGAACCATTTCCAGGGAGGCAGGAAACTGGCATCAAACATATGGGGACATGCCGATGCTGGCCCTGGTCGCTGAACAGAACAAGGAAGCCGTCCGCTTATTACAAAAATCATGTGCTGAAAACAAGGTGACGCTTTACGGCGCCATGTTTCCGGGTTTGATTGAACAAGGACGTATCGTTGAGCAGGGAATGTGCCTGCTGCCGTTGCCTGGAGCCACCAGAGGGTATCTTTCAGGGCCTCTGGACAGTGAACACGCCGTTGAGCATCTGGTTACCTGGCTGAATGGACAGGAGGAGACGGACGAACAGAAAAAGAAACGTAAAACTTTATTTTTAATTTTTGACGCCATGGTGTCCAATGTGGGCACTATCCTTGAAGATATGTATGGAAAGCTTGGTGATCAGTATGCCTATGCAGGAGTGAATGCAGGCAGCAACACCTTGACCTCTCAACCGTGTCTCATTGAAAATAATCAATTTGCAGAGGGCAGGGTGCTGGCCTTGCTTCTGCCCATTTCCGACGGCGGCATACTTGAGCATGGCTATTGCGAACTTGATGAAAACGTCCTGGCCGCCGCCAGCGAAGGAAATCTGATTCACACGATTAACTGGCGACCGGCATTGTCGGAATATCGGAAACTGGTTTATGAAAGTTTCGGCATTGAAATCACCAGGGACAATTTTTATGATTATGCCGTGCATTATCCCTTCGGCATACTTCGGGCCAATGGCGAATTGTTGGTCCGGATTCCATCGGAATTCACCCGTGAAGGCGGCATCTATTGTGTTGGAGAGGTGCCGCCGAATTCAATTCTCCAGGTTCTGGATGCACCGGCGGAGAGCCTGTTGAAGGGAGTGCAGCGACTTGCCGACCGTTTACGAGCACTCTGCTGGACCAAAACGCTGATTTTTTACTGTACCGGTCGCTTTATGCATCTCGGCGATCAGGGCAGCACCAATGAACTGGAGGTTCTGAACCAGGTGACCGGCCCCTGCCACGGTGCCTTGTCTCTTGGTGAAATCGGCATAACAGGTAAGGATCAATATCCATTATTTCACAACGCCACCATCGTCGCCCTCCGGTGCGCTCCATGAAAACAGAACGACTCTATCCTATCCTCTATGATCTCAGTGTGGCTATCGGCGCTGAGGTCAGTGAAAAACCGCTCATGAAACGGGTTATGCAGCGACTCATGTTTCATACAGGTCTGCCCGTTTCACTATGGCTTGGCCGTGTTGAGGATCGTTGGTCCATCCGGACGGCAGTCGGCCTGCAGGTCCGGCATCATCAACTCGGAGAAGAATGGCCCGACGAGCTTACGTCATGCTGGCTCACGAACGGGAAGACCCTCCAGCTCCTGAAGGTTGGAGATGACTGGCGCAGCGCCCTGGTATTACGGGTAGATGATGACAATATGATTCTGCTGCTTTCCAGGAGGGATCCCGACACCATGCTGCCATGGGCGGAGGCCTTGAGCCCGGTGATGGGCAACTTGCACAGGTCCCTGTATCTCTGTCGAATAAACGATGAACGGACACGCAGGTTGACCAGTGAAATTGCGCAGCGATCCAGGCAGTTGCAAACCAGTGAAAAACGTTTTTTTGCTCTGGTGCATCAGGCACCCATCAGTATTCAGATCTTTCGTGCCGACGGCACCTGCCTGATGGTGAACCCGGCCTGGGAAAAGCTCTGGCATTCATGTTTTAGTGACCTGGACGACTATAATGTATTGCATGACGAACAGCTCAAAAAAAGCGGCCGAATGGAGGAGGTCCGGCGGGCCTTTGCCGGAGAACAGGTGCATGTCGATGCCCATCTCTATACGGTTCAGGCTGACGGCACTGATGGGCCGGCGCATTCATTATGGTTACGGGCCAACCTTTTTCCGTTGAGAGATGATGCAGGTACGGTCACGCATGTTGTGGCAATTCATGAGGACATTACCTGGTGGAAAGAGGCGGATGATCGTCTCAAGAAATCCGAACGGCGCTATCGGCGGCTGATTGAAGTCATACCCGATGGCGTGGGACTCTGTCGTGATGGCCGTTGGTTGATGGTAAATCCTGCCATGGTGCGGGCATTTGGTGCTGATTCAGCTGATACGTTGATTGGTTCGCCCGTTCAAAAGCATGTTCATCCGGAAGATCGAACTAAAATGCCGGATCCCTGTTATGAATCGGACGAGATCAACAACGAGTCATCCGCCCTGATACGACTGATACGTATGGACGGCAGTGAATTTCTGGGAGAGACCCAGTCTCTGTTGATCGAAGATGTTGAT
>DRLX01000155.1 GCA_011322715.1 Desulfobulbaceae bacterium | reverse complement strand
CCGGGCCGGAGAAGGGAAAGCCTGCGCCTGTATAACGCTCTCTATCCACAGCGAAGTCGCCTCTACCACCTGTGGTGCGTCTTCAACCAGTTCCAGAGCTTTACCACCATCCATGTGGACCGATTCCTGACCAGCCGGGGCAGAGTGCCGCGGTTAACCAGCGAGGGCGAGGAACTGCTGGCACGTTCCCCTTCCGAGGCGATCCTGCTCATGTCCCACCTCGGCAACTGGGAGATGGCGGCCCAGATGCTGAAACAACGAAAAAAAGATGTGGAGATGCTTCTCTACATGGGGGTCAAGGAAAAGGAAGGGGTCGAGGCCCTGCAAAAGGAACAGCTGCGGCAGGCCGGAATACGGATCATCGGCGTCCGGCAGGAAGGCGGCTCCCCCTTTGCCGCCATCGAGGGCATCCGCTGCCTGCAGAACGGCGGCCTGGTGTCCATGACCGGGGATATTCTCTGGCAAAAGGAACAGCGCCGGGTAAAGGTGGACTTTCTCGGGCATGAAGTCCGGCTGCCGGAAGCCCCCTATGTCTTTGCCCTGGTTTCCGGGGCGCCGCTCTTTGCCTTTTTTGCCTTCCGCACCGGCACCAACAGCTACCATTGCAGCCTGCAGGGCCCGATCACCGTCCGGCCCGGTTCCCGGACCGACCGGGAAGCAGCCATTGCCGGGGCCGCCGGCCAATACGCCGTCCTTCTGGAACAGGCCCTGCGCGACCACCCCTGCCAGTGGTACCATTTTGAGCCTTTTTTGGGAGAAATATCAGAAATAGATTGATAATCCGCATGGTTCACTGCGCCCTTTCTTCATCCCAATATTTTCTTGTCAATTTTATCGGAAAAAGTGTAGTATCCAAGCCTTATTGCATGAATCTTTCATTTGTTCACACCACCTTTTGTAAAATATATGCGTAGAGATGAATTACAGACAAAAATCCTTGCAATACTTGAGGATGATTTTGAATTTGAGCATCCCGGACTTGATGACAATCTGCGGGATGAGCATGGTTTTGACAGTATCGATGCCATCGAGTTGCTGGGCAAGATCGAACTCATGCTCGGATTCTCCTTAAGTCGTGCCGAAAAGGAAAAGGCCATGTCCATCCGCACCATCAATGATATCCTGGATTATATAGAAAAAATTCAGGCATCCCACCAGCAATAACCCCGCCTCCATGCCGCGCCGCGTCGTTATCACCGCCTGTTCCGCCATCACCCCCATCGGCTATGGCAAAGAGACCATTGTCAACAGCCTCAGGCAAGGGAAATCCGGGGTCAAACCGCTTCGTGACGACGGCCTGCTGACCGACCATATCCACAGCCGGGTGTTCGGAACGGTTGATTACCCTATAGATTACGGCTTTACCCGCCGATACACCAAGACCATGGGGCCGGTGGCCTTTTACGCCTGCCGGGTGGCCGGGGACGTGCTGGCGCAATCGGGCCTGGACGAAAAATTCATTACCTCGGGCAGACTGGGAGTTGCCTTTGGTTCCACCCACGGCAGTCCGACCGTGCAGCGCAATATTTACAAAACATTTTTCGGCAACCTCAAGGAAGAGTTTTCCTCCATCGGCGCGGTTGACTACCTGCGCTCCATGGTCCATACCACGGCGGTGAACATCACCCGCATGTTCGGCATCACCGGCCGGGTCATTGCCTCGTCCACGGCCTGCACCACCTCCAGCCAGGCCATCGGTTTTGGGTATGAAATGGTTAAATACGGCATGCAGGACGCCATGCTCTGCGGCGGTGCCGATGAATACGACACCACCACGGTGGCGGTGTTCGACAACCTGCTGGCCTGTTCGGTGGACTTTAACGATACCCCGGAACGTACGCCCCGGCCCTTTGACAGCGACCGCGACGGCCTGGTGGTGGGCGAGGGTGGCGGCGCGGTCCTGCTGGAGGAATATGAGGCGGCAAAGAAACGGGGCGCCACCATTCTGGGCGAGATCATCGGCTTTTCCTGCAACAACAACGGCGGCGACCTGATCCTGCCCAACTTGGACGGCATAACCGCCACCCTGAAGCTGGCCCTTGATGATGCCGGGATCGGCCCGGATGCTGTTGATCTGATATCGGCCCATGCCACCGCCACCAAGATGGGTGATGTGATCGAGGCGCAGGCCATCGACGCCGTCTACGGTGACAGGCCGCTGGTCACCGGCCTGAAGAGTTACATGGGCCACTGCATGGGGACCTGCGGCGTCATTGAACTGACCATGCTGCTCTACATGATGGAACAGGAATTTGTCGCCCCGACCCTGAACCTCGACAATGTTGATCCCCGCTGTGGCATGCTCAACCACGTGCGCGAGCTGGTCGAGCAACGCGTCGAGATAGCCGCCCTGGAAAACTTTGCCTTTGGCGGCGTCAATACCTGTTTGCTGATCAAAAATGGACGGCACCTCACCTGAAGAAACCACCCGGCCCCTTGCCAGGTGTTATGATATTGCTGTCACTCTGGCCTGCTGGGGATATTTTATCTTTGCCTTTGTCTTTCCATTCTGCCTCATCTACGGCGTGGCCTGGCTGCTGCCCGGTCCCAGGGAGCCACGCTTCCAGCGGATCAACAGTTGGTATTACCGGGGATTTTTCCGACTGCTCAGTATCATCGCCCCCCGGCACCGGTTGCTGATCGATGAGAATGTTCGGCGGATACGGTCAGCGATCATTGTCTGCAACCATCTCTCCTATCTGGATCCACTCCTGATGCTGGCCCTGTTCAGCCGCCAGAAGACGGTGGTCAAGACACAGTTTTTCAAGGTGCCGATTTTCGGCTGGGTTTTGCGGAACGCAGGATATTTTCCGGCCGATGGTGCGGGCAGGTACCGGCAGATGATGATAGAACAGGTGGAGGGCATGAAAAAATATCTTGCCGCCGGTGGTATTTTTTTTATCTTTCCGGAAGGAAGCCGCAGCCGGGATGGAACAATCGGTCCCCTGCACAGAGGGGCGATCAAGATTGCCCGGCTCTGCCGGGCGCCCATCCACGTCCTCCATCTTGAAGGAACCGACAAACTCTTTGCCCCGGGAAAATTTTTCTTCCAGGCCCACCTGGCCAACACCATCACCCTGCGCAGGGTCGATCATATAGCCCCGGACCGCCGGCAATCTCTTGGCGATCTGGAACAGAGAATACGGCAGGCCCTGGCAACGGGCACCGCAAGCCGGCAGCATCCCGACCCTTCGCAGACCAACGCCCACGGAGTGAGGAAATGAAAGTCATCCTGATATCCATGCCGGATGTGGTTCCGGTGATTATCCACGAAACGGCCGTCCATTTCCCCAATCACGGTATCGCCTCGGTCGGCGGTAATATCGACCCGGAGCATGATGTCTTTCTCATCGACCTGATCAGGAAACGGCGTTCCATCAAAAAATACCTGACCCGGCAGATCAACAAAATCAAACCGGACCTGATCGGCCTGTCCGCCATGGCCTGGCAATATGATACCTGCGTCAAAATCGCCCATCTCATCAAGGAACTGCGGCCGGAGGTCAAGATCGTCATCGGCGGCTACCATGCCACCCTCATGCACGAAGAAATCGCCGGAGCCAAAGAGGCGCGCTGGATCGACTTCATGATCCGGGGTGAGGGGGAAGAGGCGTGCAGGCGTCTGGTCAATGCCCTGGACGGACGCGACGATTTCCCCGAAATTTCCTCACTCTCCTACAAGGTCGACGGCCGATTCGTCCATAATCCCAGAAGCGGCAACCTTGATCTGGCCAAACTGAAACCGCCGATCCGTGACAAGCGAAGGCTCACCTGGGGCTACCATATCATGTATTCCAAGATTGAAGTCCTGGAGACATCGCGGGGCTGTACCCGGTCGTGTAATTTCTGCAGCATGAAACACATGTACGGCCGCAGCTTCCGCACCTACCCCATCAGCCGGGTATTGGCGGACCTGGATGATATCTATTACAACTGCAAATCCCGCTGGGCCTTTATCTGCGACGATAACATGGTGCTCAATCCCAAACGGGTGATGGAACTCTGCGACGCCATCATCGCCCGCAACTATAAAAATCTCACCCTGGTTGTGCAGGCGGACTGTATCTCCATGGCCACCCATGAAGAGATGGTGAAAAAGATGGGCGAGGCCGGTTTCAGGTCTGTCTTTCTCGGGATTGAAAACGGTTCCAAAAAGAACCTGAGCGCGGCCGGCAAGGGGGACATTGTTGCCGCCTCGAAAAAGGCCATAGAAAACTGCCATAAATATGGAATGATGGTCATCGGCGGCCTGATTTTCGGTTTTCCCGAAGATGATGAGGATTCAATCCGGGAAAATTATGCATTCTTTAAATCCATCGGCGCAGATGCGGCCTACTGCCAGATCCTCACCCCCTATCCCAAGACCGGGATGCGTGAGCAGCTTCTCAAGGACGGATTAATTGCAAATACCGATGATCTGAAAAAGTATAACGGTCTATGGGCCAATGTCCGGACCAGATACCTTGATGCCGATGAGCTGCAGTACCAGTTCTGGTACCAGCGGCAGGTGGTGCTCGGCTGGTGGAATCCGCCGTCCCCGGTCAGAGAACGGGGCCGTATCTGGACCGGTATCTGGCGCTTTCTCTTTAAACCCTATCTCAAGCTTCATTACAGAAGAATCATGAAAAAATACGGCTGGCGCGGGCGGTATCAACGGGAAGTGGCGCGATGGGCTCGCATGAATCACTTTAAGGACCTGGAGGGATATTAGGTCGATGCAGTTGTACAACCTTGAATTTACGGAACAGGAAATCAGGGAGGCGATCGCCGCAAACCGGCTGCTCTCCATTGAAATTGAATTCAGCCGGGTCTGCAACTTCCGCTGTTCCTATTGCTATGTCGAGGAAAAAACGAAATGCAGCGGTGAGCTGACCAGGGCTGAAATCAAGGACACCATCCTCCAGGCCAAGGAGCTGGGCGCGGGCAAGATCATCATCCTCGGCGGCGAGCCCTCCATTTACCCGCACCTGCCGGAGATGCTGGAGTTTCTCCATAATGAGCAACTGGAAACAGAGATGTTCACCAACGGTACCGGTATCGACCGGCAACTTGCCGCCCTGCTGGCCCGGTACCGGGTCCGGGTTGCCTTGAAACTCAACTCCAGAAATGCGGAAATCCAGGATCGGCTGGCCGGGAAAAAGGGGGCGCACTCGATCATGAACGACGCCCTGGCAACCCTGCAACAGGCGGGATATCCGTCAAAAGAGCTGTTTCTTGCCGTCTCCACCGTGATCTGCAGGCAGAACATCGACGAGCTGCCGGCCATGTGGCGCTGGCTGCGAGGGCAGAATATCGAGCCCTATTTTGAAGTCATCACCCCCCAGGCCCATGCCCTGGAAAATTCCTGGCTCATGGTCGACAGCGCCGAGCTGAAGAGATTGTTTGAAGAGCTTGCCGCCATTGACCGGGATGAGTTCGGTCGTCACTGGGACCCACAGCCGCCGCTTGTGGGCAATAAGTGCATGCGGCACCAGGTCTCCTGCCTGGTCACGGCAACCGGAGAGGTCATGCCCTGCGTCGGAGTGACCATTGCCCTTGATAACATCAGAAATAACCGGCTGGCCGATATCCTGAAAAACTCTGAGGTCATCAACAATCTGAAAAACTACCGGCAGATGATCAAGGGGGAGTGCAAAAGCTGCGAAAAGGCGGTGGAATGCTATGGGTGTAGGGGCGCGGCCTATCAACTCACCGGAGACTACCTGGCCTCAGACCCGACCTGCTGGCGCAACTGCGCCTGAACATAGGGACACAAGGTACCAACCGCATTAACGGCTGGAGGATGCGATGCCGACGGATCAGTCACATCCCTTGCGGCCGCCGGGAATGCGCAGGACGGCGGCGTCGGGCAGGGCGGTGATCATCTTCTGCAGCTCGGCGTCATCATCAAGCCAGTGTCGGAGCTGATCAAGCATAGGGAGCGCATAGGGTGAATCACTCTCTCCGGCCAGACTGTAGAGGATCCATGTTCCCTGGCGATTACGCTCAACAAGACCCGCATCTTCCAGAAGTTTCATATGCTTGGAGACCGTTGACTGGGCAAGACCGAGCAGGTTTTGAATCTCACAGACGCACAGCTCGCCCCGTTCCAGGAGCTTGAGAACACGCACCCTGTTGGGATCGGAAAGCGCTTTCATT
>DRLX01000154.1 GCA_011322715.1 Desulfobulbaceae bacterium | reverse complement strand
CCAAGCACTCCGGGAAGCAGCCTGGTGATTGAATCAACGAGTACCATGGCCGCCAGTTCACCGCCGGTAAGAATATAGTCACCGATGGAAATCTCTTCATCCACGTAAAGTTCCGTAAAACGTTCATCTACCCCCTCATATCGACCGCAGATCAAAATGAGTCTGGTATATCCGGATAGGCGTTGTGCCTGCCGCTGATCATAGGTGTTTCCCCTCGGGGAAAGCAACACAACGTGACCGGGGGCATCACCCTGAATATCGGCAAGACAGGCGGCAAGAGGTTCGGGTTTCATCACCATGCCTTCGCCGCCTCCAAAAGGCCGGTCATCGGTCATTTTGTGCTTATCAACCGCATAATCACGGACATTATGCAGATGAACATCAATCCTGCCGCCGGCTAAAGCCCGCCGCAGAATCCCTTCCTGAAGAGGCGATACCAACAGTTCAGGAAAAATTGTTACAATATCAAAGAGCATGGCGTCTACGCTTCATGTCTCTCCCGGTCAGCCTAATCATTGATATCGAGCAGACCGGGGGGCAGGTCAAGCACTACCCTGTCATTGTCTATGGATTGAATAAAAGCACCGACAATGGGCACCATAAATTCTCTGCCCTTATTTTGGACAATCAGCAGATCCTGGCCGCCGGTGGTCAAAATGCGGCTGGAAATACCAAGAAAGGCGCCGGAGACATCAACAAGCTCCTTTCCCTCAAGTTCATGCAGATAGAATTCGTTTTCGTCAAGCTCGGGAAGGTTATCTTTACGGACAAAAACCTCCCGGCCGACAATATGCTCGGCTGCAGCTCTGTCCGAACAGTTCGTAAATTTGGCGAGGACCTGTTTACCCTGAATTCTTGCCCTCTCAATCGTCTGTTCGATAAGTGGCCCCTGGTCATCGGCCGCTATATGGACATGTCCGTATGCACCGACAAATTGCTCAGGGCTACCTGAATAGGGATATATTTTTACTTCGCCACGGATGCCATGTGGTTTGGTGATTTTACCCAAAGGGACAAAATCATCCCCTGTCAGGTCGGCCATACCTATTCCAGAATTTCAAGCCGGGAGCGTTTCCCTGACCTTGCCGTCGCAGTAGCCAGCACTGTGCGCATTGCCCTGGCGGTACGCCCCTGTTTACCGATGACCTTACCCAAATCCTCTTTGGCAACCCGCAGTTCAATGGTGATACAGTCTTCCTCGTCTCGGCAGACGACATCGACATCTTCGGGCCTGTCGACAAGTTTTTCGGCAATAAAGGTGATCAGTTCTTTCAATTAAGCCGCCTCGGTGGTTGCCTCGGCACATTTTTTCAACAGGCTCTTTACCGTAGTACTCGGCTGTGCACCCTTACCTATCCAGCCGTTGAGTTTTTCAGTATCCACTTTAATAGCGGCCGGCTCCTGCATAGGATCATAGGTCCCGATAATATCAAGAAATTTACCGTCACGAGGCGCGTGGCTGTCGGCAACGACAATGCGGTAAAATGGATTCTTTTTCCGCCCTTTCCTGGTTAAACGAATATGTACCGCCATTCTTATCCTTCCTCCATGTACCGGATCACCGGTAATATATTATATTATGATTCTTGTAAACAGAGTTAATTTAATCTTTTATGGCATATCAAACGTTCGTTGTTGGTTGCCTTTCGGTCGTTTCCGACATAGGATGGAAAAAGTCGTCTGAAATACGTTCATTCATTATTGCTGCGACTATCGTCTTAAACCTTTAGGCATTTTGCGACGTTTTCCACCTCGAATAATGGATTTTCCGCGCATTTTTTTCATCATCTTCAGCATCATCGTATAACTTTTCAAGACCCGATTAACCTCGGTTACCGAGGTCCCGGACCCCTTAGCAATCCGTTGCCGTCTTGATGCATTGATAATACGATGGTTCTGTCGCTCTTTCCTGGTCATGGAACGAATAATTGCTTCAGTTCTGGCCAGTTCCTTTTCGTCGGGTTTCGGTGCGTCTTTGAGCTGTTTAAGTTTGCTGATACCAGGGATCATTCCCATCAACTGCTCAAGATTTCCCATTTTTTTGATCTGCTGGATCTGATCAAGAAAATCCTCAAGCGTAAACGCATTTTTCTGAATTTTACGGGCAAGGCGTTTGGCCTCTTTCTGATCAACAACCTTTTCCGCCTTTTCAATGAGCGACATAACGTCACCCATACCAAGAATTCGGGAAGCCGCCCGATCAGGATGGAATACCTCCAGGGCATCCAGACCTTCACCCAGGCCGACGAATTTAATCGGCTTGCCGGTTACTTTCTTGACGGAAAGAGCAGCGCCGCCTCGGGCGTCACCTTCCATCTTGGTGAGAACGACGCCGGTAATTTCAAGGTCCGAATTAAACTTATCAGCTACCGTCACCGCATCCTGACCGGTCATGGCATCGGCAACAAACAACACCTCGGAAAGAGGAACGGCCGTGCTGATATTGCGCAGCTCGTCCATTAATTCTTCATCAACGTGCAGTCGTCCGGCGGTGTCGATGATAACGGTGTCTAAATTACCCAGGCGGGCATAGTCATAGGCGCGGAGGGCAATATCGACAGGCTTCTGATCGGTTGACGAATCAAAGACCTCTACACTGATCTGTTCTCCGAGAACTCTGAGCTGTTCAATGGCTGCGGGCCGATAAACATCTGCAGGAACCAGCAAAGGCTTACGTCCCTGCTCCTTAAGCTGTTTGGCAAGCTTGGCAGCCGTGGTTGTCTTGCCGGAGCCCTGCAAGCCGGCCATCATAATGGTCACCGGTTGACGACCGTCAAGGCGGAGCCCTTCGGTTTTGCTGCCGAGCAGCTCAACCAGTTCATCGTGAACAATTTTAACGACCTGCTGGCCGGGAGAAAGGCTGGACAACACCTCACGGCCGACAGCCTTTTCAGTTACCGAGGCAATAAAATCCTTGACTACGGAGAAGTTGACATCAGCTTCAAGAAGGGCCCTGCGCACTTCACGCATGCCGTCTTGAATATTTTCTTCCGTCAGCTTGCCATGGCCGCGAAGCTTCTTAAAAACTCCTTCCAGGCGATCCGTAAGATTTTCAAACATAATATTTAGTTAAACCAGTACTTCCAGGGAATCGGTATGTCATAGAACATAGGCCACCCCATGAAGTATGTCATGAAACATAAAGACGCCGGATACGAAAAGAAAAACCGAACGTCCCATAAATACCTGCGTTATGTCATCGGAAAAAAAGAGGTGATGATACAACCCATCTTTACCTCGAAATTCGAAAAAACAAGCAAAATTAATTTTTTTACCCGAAAGCGGATAATCTGTCAAGCTTGAAGGCGGGTATTACCGATACAAATGATCAATCCTCTGAAATTAAACCAACAACCGTATCAATTAACTCGGGAGTATCGGCCTGCACACAGACAAGCTGGGATTTTCTTGGGAGAATTTTTTTCATCAAACCGGTGAGTACACTTTTCGGCCCCAGCTCAACGAAGAGTTCAACTCCACCGGCGATCATTGTCTGGATGATTTCATACCAGCGGACACGGGAAGCTATCTGCCTGGCCATAACGGCCCGTATTTCATCCGGTTCGGAAACAGGTGCGGCGGTGGCATTAAAGAGAATCGGCACCTCCGGTGTATTAAAGGGAATATCAGCCATAAAAGCGGCAAAATCATCAACTGCTCCGGCAACGAGAGGGCTATGGTTGGCTACACTGACCTTCAGCGGAATCACCCGACCTCCCTGTTCCCGACAGATTGTCGAAACATCATCAAGCCCCTGCATATCACCGGATATCACCACCTGCTTTTCAGAGTTATGATTGGCAACCACGACCACGCCGCCACTATAGCCCTGAAGTATTCGGTCAAGCTCTGCAACCGTGAGACCAAGAACAGCGCGCATGCCGCCCGGATTTTTGGTGCCTTCACGTTCCATCAGTTCGCCCCTTTTGGCGACCAGCCGTATGATATCCTCACGACTCACCACACCGGCGGCATGCAGTGCAGGATATTCACCCAGACTGTGCCCGGCAACATAGGCCGGCGTAAAACCAGGCAACTGCTTCATCAAATATTGATGACAGGCAAGATCAACCAGGCTCAGGGCCGGTTGCAGGTTCAAGGCCCTGGTCAGTTCTTCCATCGGACCCTCAAAGCAGAGCTGTTCAAAGTCAAGGCCGCAGATACTGCCTGCCCGGGCAAAAAGCTGCCCTGCCTCTTTTGATTGTTCGACAAAGGCTTTGCCCATGCCTATATATTGCGATCCCTGACCCGGAAAAAGAAGAGCTGTTTTTTTCATATTTTTTAATTTTTTATCTGAAAATATGCCACGAAGTTTTGTCGTTCGGGACTACTTTCATTATTTATTGTGGCTGGGACGGTAAAATATGGTCCACCCATGCTGATTTATCCGAAAACCGAATTACGCTGTCTTTAAAGCGTAACATGTGATTTTCATTGTTTATTGCGCCGCTTATGTATGGCAGGTTTCAGGTAAAAGTGACGGAAAAGAGGAGGATTATTTCTGTTCCTTTCCGGAAAAAATAACATTTGTCAACAGAATAACGGCCACTCCAACAGTTATTGCCGAGTCGGCGACATT
>DRLX01000153.1 GCA_011322715.1 Desulfobulbaceae bacterium | reverse complement strand
CTTAGCCGCACTCTGAATTGGAACCAGGCTGCCGGCCTGCATCCCGCCTGTGGAGTGATCGCCGATAAAAGATTGAAAAGATGCGGACAAATCGCCGGCCAACAGGAAAAAGCCAAATAAAAAAAGGACAAGCATGCGCCTGTCCTTTGGAGGGAAATTTTGTTCTGTAGCAGCCATGCAATTACTTTGTCATGCCCTTTACATCATGCCTTTATTTCATCATGCATGAGTTTATAGTTGATCGAATCAAGAAGCGCCTGCCAGCTCGCTTCAATAATGTTGACCGACACGCCGACCGTTCCCCAGCGGTTGTCCTGGTCCTTGCTTTCAACTAAAACCCGAACCTTGGCCCCGGTCCCGTATTCTCCGGAAAGCACCCGCACCTTGTAATCAATCAGCTCCATATCCTCAAGGCTGGGGTAAAAACGGATTAAGGCTTTGCGCAGGGCATTGTCAAGGGCATTGACCGGGCCATCACCCATGGAAGCGGTATGTACTTCGCTGCCGCCAACATAGAGCCGGATGGTTGCCTCGGTCATGGGTGGTTTATCCATCTGAAACTTGTGATTTATGACCCGGAAGCCCTCGATGACGAAAAACTTCCGCTGCAGACCAAGGGCCCGGCGCATCAGCAGTTCAAAACTTGCCTCCGCCGCTTCATACTGATATCCTTGACTTTCCAGTTCTTTCAGCTCCTTGATAATTGAAGACATCAACGGGTCGTCCGGGTTCAGGTGCAAGCCGTATTTTTTGGCCTTGTGCAACACATTGGAGCGGCCGGCCTGATCGGAAATCAGGATTCTGCGGATATTTCCCACCTTTTCCGGTTCAATATGCTCATAGGTCAACGGATTGCGCTGAACCGCACTGACGTGGATACCGCCCTTATGGGCAAAGGCGGATTCACCGACATAGGGTTGGTATCGGTTATGGGGCAGATTTGCAAGCTCATCAACCAGACGGGAAGTCAAATAGAGCTGATCAATATGCTTGCCGACCTCGCATTCCAGCCCCATCTTAAAGACCAGGGCAGGAATTATTGATGTGAGATTGGCGTTTCCACACCGTTCTCCATATCCGTTAATGGTCCCCTGAACATGAGAGGCCCCAAGTGAAATACCCATCAAGGCATTGGCAACAGCGGTTTCCGAATCATTATGCGGATGGATACCGATACGGGCATCGCTGTCTATTTCCTGCAGATATTGTTGTACTCGCTCAATAATGGGTGGAATTTCATGGGGAAGAGTTCCACCATTGGTGTCGCAGAGAACCAAGGTTTCAGCGCCTCCGGATATGGCACGGCCAAGGGTCGCCAGACAGTACTCACGATTATTTTTAAACCCATCGAAAAAATGTTCGGCATCATACACGAGATGCTTCACCCGTGGCCGGAGAAAAGCCAGTGAGTCTTCAATAATGAGCAGATTATCTTCAAGTTCTATGCGCAGGGCATCATGGACATGAATATCCCAGCTCTTTCCGAAAATCGTTATTGCCGGGGTTTTTGCCGCCAACAGGGCCGCAAGATTGGGATCTTTGTCGGCCGGATTCTGAAAATGACGGGTTGAGCCGAACGCGGTCAGTCTGGCATGCTTCAGTTCCACATCCTGCATGGCCTTGAAGTATTCAATGGCCTTGGGATTGGATCCCGGCCATCCTCCTTCAATATAATCAATACCAAGCTTATCGAGCTGTCTGGTTACCCGGATCTTATCATCAACGGAAAGATTGAAACTCTCAGCCTGGGTGCCGTCTCGAAGGGTGGTATCATAGATCTCAATAGTCTGTGTCATGTTATAACTCTTCTTCAGTCGGCATGTTTTCCTTGTCCAGGGCGAATGCATCATGTAACGCCCGCACGGCAAGTTCGGTATATTTTTCCGCAACAACACAGGAGACTTTTATTTCAGATGTTGATACCATCTCCATATTTATTCCCTCATTCGCCAAAATCTGAAACATTGTTGCAGCAATGCCTGAATGATTGCGCATACCGACACCTACAATGGAAATTTTGGCAATATCCTTATCTCCGGTCACGGATTCAGCTCCGATTTCACGACAGACGCCCTGAAGAATTTCCATGGCCCGGCTGTAATCATTGCGCACGACGGTGAAGGTCATATCGGTCAGGTGACTGTCGCTGGTGTTTTGGATAATCATGTCGACAAGAATGCCGGCATCCGATATAGGGAGGAAGATTTTAGACGCAATTCCCGGCTGATCAGGAACATGTTTAATGGTGATTCTCGCTTCATTTTTATTATATGTCACACCGGAGACCAGCATGGATTCCATTATTTTATCCTCCTCAACAACCCAGGTTCCCTCATTTTCCGTAAACGTTGATCGAACATGCAAGGGTACGCCATACCGTTTTGCCAGTCCCACTGACCTGATATCCAGCACCTTGGCGCCAAGACTTGCAAGCTCAAGCATTTCATCATAACTGATCTTGTCAATCTTCCGTGCCTTGGAACAGATATTCGGATCCGTCGTATATACCCCTTCCACATCGGTAAATATTTCACAGGCGTCGGCCTCAAGGGCTGCTGCCAGGGCAACGGCCGTTGTATCGGATCCGCCCCGGCCAAGGGTCGTGATATCTCCCTCTTCGGTTACCCCCTGAAACCCGGCAATGGTAACGACCTTACCGGCATCAAGATTTTTTTTGATCTTTTCCGTATCAATACTCCTGATCCGGGCCTTGGTGTGCATAGCATCTGTTCGAATTGCCACCTGGTCACCTAAGAAAGAAACGGCCTCGCGACCGGCTGCTTTGACGGCCATGGCAAACAGGGCAATAGTGACCTGTTCCCCGGTTGACAGCAGCATGTCCATTTCCCGGCGATTGGGTATCTTTTGAATGTCCCGGGCAAGACCGGTCAATCGGTCGGTTTCCCCGGACATGGCCGACAGCACGATCACCATCTGATTACCCTGCTGCCGGCATTGAAGAACTCTTTTTGCAACCGCCTTGATTTTTTCCGTGGACCCAACCGAGGTTCCACCAAATTTCTGCACGATAAGCGCCATGTTTCCTACCGGAATATCTATTTTCCAGTGATCGGTAAGACTGGAAAAGTTAAAAACAATGTGATGGTTTACCAGGGGCTGTGTTTTGAGATCACACCAAAAGCCCGTACAAAACCATGATTATCACCATGACGGCTTACCGCTGCCGTCAAAACAAAAATTGTCTTTCCATACAAATCAATGTAAGAAAGGTAAGTCGTAAAATGTAAACCGTATTTCTATTTTTGCAAGCCTATTTAACCGCTACCTGGATTCCGTTCTTGAAAACTCATACAAATACCTCATGTCCCGCCTCAAGACACCACCTGCACATCGTTCTTGTTGAACCCGAGATACCACCAAATACCGGTTCGATCGCTCGATTATGCGGGGCCACCAATACGGTTCTCGATCTCGTTCATCCTCTTGGATTTTCTACTGATGACAAGCACTTAAAGAGAGCCGGCCTTGATTACTGGAAATTTGTCACTATCCGGCACTGGCCTGATTTTGAAACATTTCTGGAAGCGCAGGACGAAAGCAACTTATTTTTCTTTTCAACCAAGGCGGATCACTCCTATGTTGAAGCCTCTTTTCCTCCCGGCAGCCGCCTTATTTTTGGTAAAGAGACAAAGGGGTTGCCTGAAGAAATTCTTGCGCTGTACAGGGAGCGTTGTTATACCATTCCCATGCAAAATCCCAATATTCGCAGTCTCAATCTTGCCATGAGCGCCGGTATTGTTTTATATGAAGCCCTGCGACGGATTGAAGCATAATCATGCGATACAGACATTTTTTTAAATAAGGTCGCCAAAAAATTCTATCATTTTTTCACATCCGAGGAGATTACCATGCCAGAGAGGATTTATAATTTCAGCCCCGGGCCGGCCACCCTGCCCTATTCGGTGCTGCAGGAAGCGGCAGGCGATATAGTTAACTATCAGAATACCGGCATCGGCTTAATTGAGCTGAGTCACCGCAGCAAGGAATTCATGGCCATAGCCGAGGAAACGGAAAAACTTATTCGGCGGTTACTTGAAGTTCCGGATAATTACAAGGTTCTTTTTCTTCAGGGCGGCGCCTCATCCCAGTTTTTCATGATTCCCATGAACCTGCTGGGAAAAGGCAAAACAGCGACCTATCTCAACACCGGCACCTGGTCAAAAAAGGCAATTAAAGAGGCCCGACTTTTTGGGGACATTAAGGTTGCCTACTCCAGTGAAGACACCACATTCAACAGGGTGCCCCGAGACGATGAATACACGGTTGCCCCGGAGAGTGAATATCTCTACTTTGTCTCCAACAACACGATATATGGAACCCAGTTTGCGCAGATGCCGAAGACGGAAACCATGCTTGTTGCCGATATGTCGTCCGACATATTGTCACGACCGGTGGATATTAATAAATTCGGCATTATTTTCGCCGGGGCCCAGAAAAACATGGGTCCTGCCGGGGTCACCATTGTTCTTATCCGTGATGAGCTGCTTGACAAAACGCCGGACACCGTGCCCACCATGCTCCGTTACAAAACACATGCCGATAAGGGATCCATGTTCAACACGCCGCCCTGCTTTGCCATCTATTGTGTCGGCCTGGTTATGCGCTGGCTCCAGGAACAGGGTGGAGTGGCGGCAATGGAAGAGAGAAACCGCCGTAAGGCCGGACTATTGTATGATGCCATTGACGCGACGGATTTCTACCGGGGACACGCTGAAAAGGACTCCCGATCGCTGATGAATATTTCCTTCAATCTTCCGACCCCGGAACTGGAAGCGAAATTTATTACCGAAGCCGCGGATGTCGGATTCAATGGACTGAAAGGACACCGCTCAATCGGTGGCTGCAGGGCATCCATCTATAATGCCTTTCCGGAAGAAGGGGTTGCGAAGCTGGTTGATTTCATGGCGGATTTTGCAAAGAAAAACGGTTAACCCTTCTTTGCGATAACACTTAACGCATGCACTATGAAGGAACCGTTATCCGACCGCCCAGTGAGGCGAATTCCATAATTCTCCAGGTGAGCATCGGTTGTTCCCACAATCGTTGTACCTTTTGCGGGGCGTATCAAGACAAGCAATTTCGTCTTCGTAATGTTGATGACATCAATCGGGATATTGCCTTTGCCGGTCAATATTGCCGTCGGCAGAAAACACTTTTTCTTGCCGACGGCAATGTCCTTGCCCTGCCCCACAGGTTCCTGGTTGACCTGTTCAACAAAATCCGGCACAAGCTTCCCTGGGTACGTCGAATTTCCATGTACGGGGGATGCAGGGATATCCTGAACCGTTCCGTTGACCAGCTTACCGAGTTAAAAAAGCTTGGTCTTGGACGTCTGTACATGGGGCTTGAAAGTGGTCATGACCCCACCCTTGTTGCCGTAAAAAAAGGCGCTACCGCCGAAGAAATGGTTGCCGCCGGCAGGCGCGTTCGGGCAGCGGCCATTTTCCTCTCCGTCACCTGCCTGCTTGGCCTTGCCGGAGACCGACAAGCAACCTCTCTTGCCCATGCCAAAGACACCGCCGATGTACTCAACCGTATACAGCCCTCACAGATTGCGATTCTCACCCTGATGCTGCTAGATAACACGGAACTTGGTCAAAAGGCCCAAAGAGGGGAATTCAGCCTGCCCGACAAACAGCAACTCTTTATAGAGCTTCGTACCCTGATTGCAGGATTGTCCGATTTTAGAACCCTTGTGCAGGCAAATCATTCCTCCAACTATTTTCAGCTTGACGGACGCCTGCCCAGGGACAAAGAAAAATTTCTGTTCATCATCGACCAAGCCCTGTCCGGAGCCATCGGAATCAAGCCGGAGTATCTCCGCGCCTTATAGTAGCTAGTCATCACAATTTTCCGGAGTACAATCAGTCATGTCACATTCATCAAAAACAGACCTGAAAAATCTGACCCAGGAACAACTGGTCACCTTTGTTGAATCTCTCGGCCAGCCCGCTTTTCGCGGCCGTCAGATTCTGGCCTGGATATACCGTCCCGGCGTGACGGACTTTTCTGAAATGACCGATCTTGCCAAAGAGTTTCGCGCCCTGCTTCCACAGCACGCATATCTTTCCAGGTTTGAGGATCCTATTATCGAAAAATCCGTGGACGGGACGGTAAAATTCGGTTTTAGCCTTGATGATGGTCGGATGATTGAATCGGTCTTTATTCCGGAAGAAGAGCGAAATACGCTTTGCGTATCCTCACAGGTTGGCTGTGCCATGGGATGCAGGTTTTGTCTGACCGGATCCATGGGATTTACACGCAATTTGACGGTTGCTGAAATCATCAATCAGGTCTGTGCTGTTCGTGATTATGCACAGGAAGCCGGGAAAGGCAGATTGACCAATATTGTTTTCATGGGCATGGGGGAGCCGCTTGCCAATATGGACAATCTGTTGGACGCCCTCTCCATCCTGACGGAACAACGGGGGCTTGATTTTTCCAGTCGACGTATCACCGTTTCCACATGCGGTCTGGTTCCGCAGATGATCCGACTGGGCAAAGAGACAAATGTAAACCTGGCCATTTCCCTGCACGCAGCCGATGATACAACGCGTGCTGCGATCATGCCGGTCAATAGTCGCTATCCAATTGTCGACCTTATTGCCGGCTGTCAACAGTTTCCGCATAAAAAACGTCAACGGATTATGTTTGAGTACACCTTGCTCAAGAATATCAATGACAGTGATGAGGACGCCGCTCGACTCGCCCTTCTGCTGCGTCATGTTCCCTGCAAAATCAACCTGCTCTCCATGAATCCGGCGCCGGGATCCCCATATACAAGCCCGCCGAGAAGCAGAATCCTTTCCTTTCAGAAAATTCTTCGTGACAAGGGATATTCAGCCTTTATTCGGCAAAGCAGAGGGGCGGACATATCAGCTGCCTGCGGACAGCTTGCGGATAAGAAGAGTAAATAATCAAAGGGAAAAGGAGGGGTTATG
>DRLX01000152.1 GCA_011322715.1 Desulfobulbaceae bacterium | reverse complement strand
GTCTCTTCCAATGTGGCAGACTCTGCCGGCAGTGTTATTGACGGCGGTGCCGGAGACATTACAAGCTCCGATGCCGAGACAGTCAACGCCATTGATATCTCTACGGTCGACGGCGCCCAGAAGGCCATTGATGTTATCGACAAGGCCCTTGGCACCATTGATTCGGAACGTGGCGATCTTGGTGCTGTTCAGAACCGTTTTGAGTCCACCATCGCCAACCTGAAAAACATCTCGGAAAATGTTTCTGCGGCCCGTTCGCGGATCCTGGATGCGGATATCGCCCAGGAAACCTCCAACATGACCAAGCATAACATCCTGCAGCAGGCCGGTGTATCCATCCTGGCCCAGGCCAACCAGGCCCCGCAGATGGCACTTTCCCTGCTCAGATAAACCCTAACCCTTTGCGGGATTGCCTCGCGTAATCCCGCAAAGTTTTTTTGTTTTTCATAAAGCTCTGTAGGAGCGGCTTTAGCCGCGATATATCTTGTCTCTAATTCGCGGCTAAAGCCGCTCCTACAGAGCTGTGGGCCAAATTCGATTTTTTTCACAGGGAGGTGAAAAAATGAATATTGACGCAATCAACACCAATACTGTTGTTCCGCCCAGAATCGATGAACCGGTTCAGCAGGTGGAACGCAGTCATAAGGAAGCGCAAAAAGAACCGCAGACTGATGCGGCAGCGCAAAAGAAAATACAACCTGAAGAACTGCTCAGTCAGATCAAGTCATTGACCGATGACGGCCGGTACAGCGTTCGGTTTGAAAAAAACGATGATATCCACGAAATGGTCGTAAAGATCGTTGATCAAAAAACCGATGAAGTTATACGGCAGATACCGCCGAAAGAACTGATCAACCTGACCAAGCATCTCCAGGAACTACAGGGAAGCATTGTTGATACGGTAAGTTGACAAGCGTTATCCGGCAACAGTCCCAATAGCGATGGTCCTCTAAATGACTCCCGGACACAGGGAGAAAAGGAGTGATGTTGCCAGCGGGCAGCTTGGAATAACAACAGAGGAACAGGACCGGAAAACGGAGTAAACACATGGCTATTCAATTTGGCGGACTTGCAACAGGAATGGACACCAATTCCATCATCAATAAACTGATGAGTCTTGAGCGCATGCCCATTGCCAACATAGAGGCGGACAAAAAATGGATGAACAACCGACTGTCCGCCTTTACCAAGCTGGATGACAATCTCCATTCCTTTCTTGATTCCATTAAAAATCTCGGCAAGGCGGACACACTGCAGAAACGCTCGGTCAACCTGAGCACTGAAGACTATATGAGCGCTTCAGTCTCCAGCGAGGCCCTGCCCGGTACCAGTTATCAGATTGAAGTCCAGTCCCTGGCCCAGGTCCAGAAGTCTGTTTCCCAGGGTGGCTTTTCAGCCAAAGACACCAACACCTTTCATACCGGCACTATCTCGATCATGGTGGGAACGGAAAGCCATGACATTGAAATAACCGAGGATAACAATTCCCTGGAAGGGATCATGCAGGCCATCAATGATGCCGATATCGGCGTTAAGGCAGGAATTATCAATGATGGTTCCGACAATCCCTACCGTCTTGTCCTGACCGGACAAAATGTGGCCACGGATTTTTCCCTGGATGACTCAGGATTGACCGGCGGCACCGGCACCGATACCCTGGGTGTCTTTGAAGGCCCCGGCGGTACAACCAATCCCCCTGTACAGGAGGCGACCCGTGCTCATGTGGTGGTCGACGGGGTAGATATTTATAGCGATTCCAATACCCTGACCGAGGCCATTCCGGGCGTGACCCTGGACCTGGTCCAGGCAAAGACTGGAGAGACAACAAGTCTCAGTGTGTCTCTCGACAAAGAGGCCATAAAATCAACCATTGAAAAATTTGCCGACGGCTACAATGAGGTCGTCAGTTTTGTCACCGGCCAATCCGTCATTGACGGGAAAGGTGGCGGCGTCCTCAGTGGTGATTCCGGGATCAACTCCTTAAAGCGACATTTGCAGAACATGCTGACCACACCATTTGATAATTCAGGGGTATTTACCAGCCTGTCGCAACTGGGTTTTGAAACCCAGAAAGACGGCACTCTGACCGTGAACAGCGAGACGCTTTCCAAGGCTGTCGACGAAAACCTCGACAGCGTCACCACCCTGCTGGCAGGTGAAGACGGCAAAGACGGTCTAGCCACACAGTTCCAGGATTATCTTGAGTCCATGACCAGTTCAACCACCGGTATGCTGCAGGGCCGCAAGACAAGCATTAACAGCTCGATAAAACGGATGGACAACCGCATTGAAACCATGGAAGCACGACTCGTACAACGGGAAAAGACTCTACGGGCGCAATTTAACGCCATGGAAACGCTGGTCAGCGGTATGAATGCGCAATCTTCCTTTCTCGGCCAGCAGATGGCGGCCATTTCAAATATGATGAACAGGTGATATCATGAACAGCTACACCAACAACTATCTTGCTAACCAGGTGAATACCGCATCTCCTGAGCAACTTATGCTCATGTTGTATGACGGCGCTGTTCGTTTTGCCTCCATGGCAATCAAAGCAATTGAAGACAATACCCCGGACAAACGGTCGTATTATATTAATAAAACCTATGCCATCCTGGCTGAATTCGCCGCCACGCTGGACCGTACCCAGGATGCAGGTCTGGCCGAAAATCTGGATGCTCTGTACCACTACATGCAGCAACAACTCATGGAGGCAAACCTGCACAACGATCCTGCACCGATAGCCGAGGTCAAGACAATGCTGACCGATCTCCGGCAGACCTGGGCCAAGGCCATTGAAATGGACAAGCAGGAAAGGATTTCCGCCGTTGCAGGAGGTGCTCCCCTGGGAAAGCCTGAATATAAACCCTTAGCAGCGGCAATGTAGAAATGAAAGATTTTCAAAAGCTCCTCAGGCAATCCATCGTCCAGCACCAACGGCTTCATGATCGACTGTGTGCCATTGAAAAAAGACTGCCCATCCTTGATCTTGAGTCGACAGTGCAGGCGGCCGATGATATGGACGCATTGTTTACCGCCATCCAGATGACCGACCAGCAGATTCTGGCCGTCATGGATGCTGAAATAGCTGCGGAACACAGTGATCTCATAGAAGAACGACTTCGGCTTGGAAAAACTCTCCAGCAACAGTATCAAATGATACTGCCCAAATTAAAAACCAGATTGGCCGGCTATAAGGCTGAACTGTTTAAAATCAAACATGGCCTGCAGACCATGGGAGGATACACCCATGGAACTACCCCTGCGGGCTCCATTATCAATACTGCCAACTGATACGACAACAGCGGAATCCTGCTGCTGTTGTTGTCCCTGCTCCAAAAAAATCTTTTTTTCTTCTTCCCGGTATGGCAAACTACAAAGAGCAGTGTGATTTTGGTGGCAGGGTTTGTCCAAACCTTGCTTTTCCCGTGGTTTTATTTTTTCACCAGAGGACTGTCCAGTGCCGACGCTTGATGAAATTTTCACGCAGATAGAGACGGACAAGGCTGTTCGTATTGCCCTGCCGATTATCGGCACAACGGAAAAAAAACGAATCAGCTGTGTTTATCAACAGACAAAGCCACCGGAATTTATCCTCCTCTTTGTTCCTGACAGTCTGCCGGTGGATGAAATCGACATGAACAGGAAAGCAGCCGTTCTTCTTGATATCAAAGGACAAAATATTTCCCTGGCAGCCGACATACAGGAAAAAATAAATAATCAGGCCCTGCGTCTTGTTGCCCGGGAAGTTATCCGGCATGAACAGCTGCGCGATTATTTTCGGGTCGATATTTCAGCACCGCTGGTGGCACGACCGGCCCTGGCAAAGGACCAGGAATGGAGCATGAGCGGTGAAACCGTTGATGTCAGCGGCAGTGGTCTGTTGGCAATCTTTAACCAGCCGGTTGACCAGGGAGAACCGGTCCGGGTTGAGTTGATCCTGCCCACGGGAAATGGTGAGCCAATCGAGGCGGTGGCCCATGTGGTCAGGAGTCGAAAAATCGACGAAAATCAATATCAGATCGCCCTGCATTTTGACACCATTGATTCCGAAGACCGGGACCGAATCATGGCCTGTTGCTTTGAGATCCAGCGCAAACATCTTCGGCTCAAGGTGCAGGTGAAAAATCCCGAATAATGCACCGGGTTGGGGCACCGTCCTCAGCCCTCGAGTCCAGTGTCTTGCCCAACAGGCAGAATATCCACTCCTGCCTCCTCCAACAGGACAACCGCTGTTCCATGATGTTTTTGGGGAATAACGATTTCGTCCGGTTTCAGGGACAACAGCCAGTTACCGACCAGTAAACCCCGCTTTTTCTCTTTCCGTGCGTGCGGATTTTCCACAAATTGCCTTTTGAGAATCCGGTCTTTTTTCGTGTCCCTTGTTTCAATGAGAAACCAGGGCGCGCGTACAAAATGGCTGGACATCTCCCCTTCC
>DRLX01000151.1 GCA_011322715.1 Desulfobulbaceae bacterium | reverse complement strand
TCCGCTGATGGGCAAGGGTTGGGACCCTGACATCAACACTGCCGTCCACCATACCGATGCGGACGCCCCGGCCGCAGGACGGGGATGATACCGGCCAGCGCACCATCGAATAAGGATATTCCCTGTCCGCATGCTGCCCTACTCCGGTCCCGTCAAGCTGATAGTAATGATTGAGCATGATTCCGGACAGACCCTGCTTGTGCAAACGGGCCAGAGCATTATTGCTGTTCTCGCCTGCAGGCACCTGAAGGGTAGTGATCGTCATACCGAGCCTGGGCAGCCGGTAAGAAGTGCTCTTCTGCAGCCCCTGCCGACGAAGCGCCTTTAATGTTGCCGGAGTTGCATTGACGGCCAGCAGAGTTGAAGCATCATAAGAGGAGGCATCGCCGACAAACATGGAACTGAAAAAAGCGGACACCTGGGCAAAAAAACCATTATGGGACGAATCGGAACAGCCGGTGCCGTCATGGTGGCCATCATCGTGACTTGCATGGCCGTCATCGCTATGGCCTTCACTGCTGTGACCACCCTCGCCACCGTGACCACCGCCGTCACCACCTTGTCCTCCTCCATCAGCTCCATGGCCACCGCCGGGGCCACTGCCTGCACCGGAACCGCCTGTGCCACCACTGTCGCCATGCCCCCCATCTCCACCATCTCCACCATCTCCACCGCCTCCTCCCCCACCTCCTCCGCCGCCACCGTCATCGGCAAATGCAAGGCCATGCCCTGAGTGGCCGACCAGCAGATGGAGGGGAGAGGAGGTGCCGAAACAGCCAAGCACTATCACAAGAAAAACCAGCACAATATGTTTTCCGATTGAAAAATCCATGAACCTACCCTCGCCGGTCAATAAAGTGACCAACATGATCCTGTCGGCGCAAAAAAGCTGCTCACAAAGAGATGAAATAGCCGATCACCATGGAATAATCCGGGCTGCCGTCGGCAAGTCCTTTTTGTATTCCTGCTGAAAATTCACCAATTTCCTCCATATCGTAACGCAGTTGCATGCCAAGGGCAAGTTCGCCGTCACTCTCGTCCGAGGCCGCCTGGGCACCGGAAAGCTGGACGGCAAGCTCAAGATTTTCCGTCAAGGCGTTACTGATCTCGCCATAACCGGACAGGTAGTTGTCCAGTTCATACTCGTCCGGCTCCCCGAGAATGTTATAGGTCACTCCGGCCTCAAGAGTCCAGGGGCCGATCCCCCTGCTCACATCAACGCCCAGCAGATAATCAACCTTGCCGGTACCAAGTCCTTTGTCCTCATCGGCGGTGGGGATTTTCAGTCCTCCATGAAGAAATATTTCAGGAACCGCACCACGCTCTTTCAGAAGGAGATAAGACAGGTCAATGGTGGTGTCGCCGATCCCGCTTTCAGAACCACGGTGTTTCACCTCCTGCTCGATAAGAGCAGTCGTCTCCTCCGGCCGGGGAGTATTCACGCCAACGAATGTATCTGGAGAAGAATGCCGATTCCTCCCCGCGGTATGCAATTGGGTATTTTCATGGTGTGGATTTATACCGGATGCATCAAGATGATGCACAGGCCGACCGGACACCAACACCACGTCGGTATAGACTTCATCCTGGGTCTGCCAGGGAACGACAGTCAGAGACAGGGTCCAGGCATCTGAGAGGTCATATTCACCGGTAATGGAAAAAGAGGTGGTAGTGATGGTATCGCCGCCGCCGTAATCACCGGAATCAAAGGAAAATTCCGGCTCGATGCTCAGGCCGATTTCCTCCGTACCTGCCTGGGCGCTGACTGCCGAACATATCCAGGAACATGCGGTCAAAAGGAGTACAATACCTGCCAGGGAATATTTTTTCTTGTTCATGTCAATTACCTCCAGTGCTTGGGTTCAATATCTTTTTTTGTGCCGGAGAGCCCTGCCAACGGGTGTTCCGGGCCAGGGTCTCACCCTTCATGACAAGGGAGAGCGGCGCCAGCCTGACATTATCTTCCAGGACAGCGTCATAAAGAATGACCGCCCGCGGGCCGATGGAACACCCGGAACCGACACGGAGACGAGACATCTTCATCACCCGGTCCTCGAAAAGATGGGTCTGCAGGGAACACCCCCGGCCGATGGTGCAGTCATCCCCTACTCTCACCAGGTCAAATTCGGTGAGAAAGGTGGTCTCGAGATAACACCGCTTGCCGATCCGGGCGCCAAGAAGGCGCAGGACCGGGGCCATGAACGGGGTACCGGTCAGGCGGGCCGGCAGCCAGGGCACAACGACATTTTCATAGAGCGCGGTCACAAGCTCACTGCGCCAGACAAAGGAGGACCACATGGGCCGCACCCGGGGACGGTATGCGCCGATGAGCAGTTTCTTCACCATCGCCACCAGCAGGGTCAAGGCCAGACCAACCAGCAGGGATATCGGCGCCAGCATCAAAACCGTTGTCACCAGTGAAAATTGTTCCAGAAGCGTGATTGCCGCCAGAAGCAGGAGCAGGGACCCCAGATAAATCAGGGTCGCGGGCAGGGTAACCCGAAAATACTCGTAGCAGAGGCGGCGCAGGATAAGGCGGGGTGGCGGCGCAAAGGTGAGTTCCTCGGGGAAGGATTCACTCTGCTCCCTTCTGGGCAGGTTGATGGCCGGTGATCCCAGCCAGGTGGTATCCGGGGCCACCTTTTCTCCCGGCGCCACCGAAAGAACACCAATCAGGGAATTATCACCGATATCCGTGCCACCGGCCACCAAGGCGGCATTGCCGATAAAGGAGCGGCGCCCCACCCGGACCCGGTCCAGGCGGCAACGGCCAAAGGCCACCACCTGTGGTCCCACGTGGGCGATATCGGCAACAAAGGACTCATCACCGATTGTCAGCAGGTCCGGAGTGATATGGGAGATAGTGGAGATCTCGGCCATCCTGCCGATCCGGGCGCCCATGGCCCGCAGAAACGGGGCCAGGTACAGGGTTGCGTACAGGGAATTGG
>DRLX01000150.1 GCA_011322715.1 Desulfobulbaceae bacterium | reverse complement strand
CCTGTAAAACACGACAATGGGCGATCCGATCTGAAACGACCAGAAGAGTACCGCTATGGTCATTCTCCAACAGAGAGGCGATATCGGAAACAATCTGACCATTACGTTTATCATTTTTTGCAAGAGCCTTGATCAGCTTTGGATACTCGCCACGATATCCATAGGTGAACTCGGTTTCCTTCTGGATAAACATAGGTCGGACGACGGCGCCGCTTTCCACAAGTTTTTCTGCATCCACGGCATGCGTCCGGTCACCCATGTAGGTATAGATCACTCTGGTCATACCATCTTCCCGACGAAATGCGGTGGCTGAAAGACCGAGCATGTACCAGGCGTCAAATCCCGACACCACATCGGTAAAAAGGCCGGCCGGCACTCGGTGACATTCATCGACGATCAGATGGCCAAACCGGGGCGCAAGTTCCGTGAGCTTGTTTCGCACCGTATTGACGATACCAACGGTAACCGGCTGAATGTCCACCTTGCCGCCTCCCGCCTGTCCCGCCCTGATGCCTAAAAATTCTTCTATTCTCAACCGCCACTGGTGCAGCAGCTCCCGGGAATGAACGATAATCATGGTCGGCTGACCGCGCTTGGCAAGTATTTTAAGGGCCATCACCGTCTTACCCGAACCAGTACCCGCTTCCAGAACACCAAATGAATGGTTGAGCACCGCAGAGACAGCCTCCTGTTGATATGGACGCAAGGTACCGGAAAACGTGATGGCAACCGGATCAAGCAGACGACGATTATCTATAATCTGCGGTGATTGTCCGACATGGGCCCGGCAGAGGAGAACCGCCTGGTTGGCAAATCCACGTGGAAAAAATAACCGGCCATCTTTCTCCCGGTAAAAATACAACTTGGGTTTAAGCTGTTTGCCCACCCAGCGGCCATAGCGGACGGCAGCGTCATATTTAGGATTTTTCACCGTCAGGCGTTTACGAATAACTGCGGCCAGAGCAGGCGGCGCCCCTTCCAGGGTGCATTCCTTATCCACAAGCAACCGAATCCCCGCCCGCCTGGAGGACGGAACTATTTGATTTTCCTTGTTCATACAGGTAAGAGGTACAGGGAATAGAAAAAAAATTCAAGAAACCCCTGCAAACATCTCTTCTTTTTTGCAGAGGTGAAAAAAACGGTGTAGAATAAAAAATTCTGCGGAACATATCACCTCTATTGTGTTGCAAACGTTATCGGAGTCTTCCCATGCGGACCATTATAAAATATCTCCTCCTGCTTTTGCTGCTTATCCTTGCTCTTCCAGCGAGTGCAGCCACAAACCTGCGGCAGGATATCTTTACCTTTATTCTCCCCGCCCCGGCCCTCAGGCAGTCCCTGCAGGCAATCCTGCCCCTGCCTCTTGAGCAAAGAGGCTCAACTTTTTCAGGCAGACTTATTCTCGACTCCATAGATACTTTGCGTATTCATAACAATATAATCTCAATCCACGGTATCGTTTCCGGCAAGAACCTCTTCATGCATACCCAGGTTGCCGGCCGGAGCATCAAACTCAAACTCGGCCAGGTTACGCTGCCCCTTGCCTGCGACCTGCACCTGCGCTTTGACGACAAAAAACATCAGTTATTTTTGACCCCCCAATTTACGGGATCAAAAAATAACTCCAAAAATACCGGTAACGTTCTCCTGCCGCTCCTTACCAGCCTGGGCGGACGAGAATATCCGGTTGATCTCAGGCGCCTGCAATCATTTTCCCCGACAATCGGCAAAAAGCAGCTGAATATTCGCTTTCAACCCGTGCAGGTAACGACCAAAAATAATCAACTTGTCCTGGGACTTAAACCGGAAAAGAAGAAATCCCGTTGATTGCAGGCACCGGCCCTGCTATCATTGGGTGTTTAATAATTTTCCCGGTTCTTTTAGAGGTATTTCAACAAGGAGAATATTGTTATGTCCAACGACTGCCTGTTCTGCAAAATCGCCCGTGGAGACATCCCGGCCGATATCATATACGAAGACGATGACATTCTGGCCTTCCGGGATATTGCGCCCCAGGCGCCGGTCCACTTTCTCGTCATCCCCAAAAAGCATATCAGCGGACCGGCAAGCCTTGCGCCGGAAGATGAGCAGCTCATCGGTAAAATCATGCGCAAAGGCTCCGAGATTGCGCAAAAAGAGGGCATCGACCACTATCGGGTTGTTTTTAATAACGGCGAACAGGCCGGACAGACCGTTTTTCATATCCACATGCACATTCTCGGCGGCCGCGATATGAACTGGCCCCCGGGTTGATCCCACGACAGGGGACACAGCCATCAACAGGTATACTTTTTTTCCAAACAGGACACAAAGCAATCGGTTTTTTTTCTTTTTCCCTGCTGTAGCGGCACTTATTGTCGTCCTCTTGTCTGTTCCCGCCGGATCATATTCCGCCCCGGCCGGGACAACGGTTCACGGACAAAAGGTTTCCCCGGAAATGATCGCTCTGGGGCGCCTAATCTACCGACAGGGAATACTTGCAAACGGTAAGCCCGTCCGGGCCCATGTCATGGGCGACATCGAGGTACTCGGCACCCAGTTCACCTGTCTGAACTGCCACGGAAGAAGCGGCATGGGCGGAGGTGAGGGCAAGACGTTTACCCTGGCAATCAATCCGGCGGCGCTGTTTGCTCCCCGCGACAGTATGTACCTGGAAAGATCGGCCTATGATGATGAATCGCTGGAAGCATGCATTCGGCGGGGAGAGACTCCCGAAGGGACGGCACTGGCACCGGAAATGCCGACCTATGAACTTCCCGACCGGGAAATGACGGCCCTGATTGCTTATTTAAAGACACTGTCCGGTAGATTCTCTCCCGGATTGACCGACGGGGAAATTCATTTTGCAACTGTTGTCGGTGACGGAATCGATCCGGCAGACCGTATGGCTATGCTTGCGGTCATGAACAGTTTTTTTAACGATAAAAACGCTAGAACCCGCAATGAAGGCAAACGGAGCAGACGTGGCCCTTTTTATCAGACCTACAGGCTCAAGGCCTATCGCAAATGGGTCCTCCATGTCTGGAAACTGCATGGCCCGCCTGATACCTGGGCCGCGCAAATGGAAAATTACCTCAACAGACAACCGGTTTTTGCCCTGATCGGCGGCATGGTCCGGGGAGGCTGGCAACCGATCCACACCTTTTGTGAAAACAGGGAAATCCCCTGTCTGCTGCCCAATACCGACCGGCCCGGCGGTATCGGCACCGATGATTTTTATACGCTTTATTTCTCCGAAGGCCTGCGTCTCGAGGCCCGGGTTATCGCTACCGATCTTGTCCGGCAAAAAAAATCCGTGCGCGTACTCCAGGTATATGCGGCAGGGAGTAAGGGTAAATTTGGTGCCCAATCCTTTGCAAACGCCATTAAGGGCAACTCTCTCATTTCGGTAAAAGACTGGCAGCTGAAACCTGCGGAAGAATTTTCTCCGGAAAAATTATCGGCCCGAATCAGAGAATCACCACCGGATACTCTCATCCTCTGGCTGCCGACACAGGCAATCACTCGGGTGCCTTTTGCTGAGCTGAAAAAAATGATCAAGGGGCAGGTCTATCTCTCATCTTCCCTGCTTGACGACATTTCTCCTCTATTTGTCACCCATTCAGGGACCCAGGTCAAGCTGGCCCATCCCTTTATCCTGCCGAAAAACCGGCAGGCCGTCTTCAACAGAATTACCCCCTGGCTGCAAAGCAGAAAGATTCCCCTGCAGCGGCAAAGAATTCTGGGACAGACCTATTACGCCTGTATGATGCTTGGCAAAGGGTTGATGCACATCAAGAGGCATTTCTATCGCGACTATCTCATGGATGCCCTTGACCACGGCAATGCCAAGGCAATTTTTTCCATCAACTATCCACGCCTAAGCTACGGACCCGGCCAGCGATACCTGGCCAAGGGCGCTTTTATCCTGAAAAAGAACGATGACGGTAAAACTTCCGCCACTTGGATTGTTCCGCACCTGTAAAAACAATCAACTTCAACCTAAGGAACTGACACGAAATAACTATAACACTTATACATCTCTGCTTCGGGCCATATTTGAACGATCCGCAATCGCAAAATCCTCAACGTAGCACTGCTACGCCTGCGGTTTT
>DRLX01000149.1 GCA_011322715.1 Desulfobulbaceae bacterium | reverse complement strand
ATTTGGGACCATCGGCATCATAGTTCATATTGCAGGTTGTACTATCCCCGAGCAATAGGAGATTAACGGCTCGAAGGGTGAGAATATTCCTGTCTGCTGCATGCGACAACCGAGCACCACCAAAAATACCAACGATAAGTAAAATTGCCATAAAACGTGACAAAATAGAATACTCTCCAGACCAATATGAAGTTCTTCGCCGCACTGCTCCGGAAGTGATTCCAATCATAAATTTATCGCTGTCCAATGCAGCCCTCCTGTGAAGTTCATGACAAATGATACCGGCAATCCATGCGTTTAATGGGTGCCTTGAAAAATTAGAATTTTCGTTCGAGGTTAAGGAACAGGAAAATTAAAAAGCGCAGCATATTGAACATATGTGAGCATTTTTCATTTTTCTGTGACGCAGAGATCAGACGAAAAGACAATTTTTCAAGGTGGCCTTATTGCTTAAGGATGGTTTCAATATACCGGCTGAAGATCGGCAAACGAAAAATCCCAATAACGAAATTGAATGCAAAAAACATTCCGATGCAACGAAATTTGTCGTTTCCCCGGGACAAGAAAACGACAAAAAAAGGTGCCGAAGAAAATCCGACACCTTCTGTTCAGGATAGGCTATGAAAAAAGGAGGAAAGGCTGCACCATTCGGTTCGCAGCCTATGGGGGTTAGGGCCACCGTTTTTATCTTTTCAGGGCGGCTGCGAAGTGGACCTTAACCCGGCGGATGATCCTGTCAACATCACGAGCATCCATGTTCCGAATCTCAGCAATTTCAACGGCACTTAAACCGCCGGCGACATGAAGATCAATAATGATACCGGTTAATGAGGGGAGACGCTGGTAGACTCCGGCCAGGATCTTGCGGCCACTATCCGTTTCGGCACGGCTTCTTTCCAGATCAAGGGCGGCAATCAAATCCGACTCAAATCCCGGTTCCAGCAGGTAAATGGTTTTCTGTTCCTGATCATGCTGGTAGGAGATATCATCGAGTTCCTCGTAGAGCACCAGATCACCATCGGCTTCTGCCACGTATTTTTCTTCCAGGCTTTTCATCTCCCCGGCCACAATCTCCTCAACGGAAACGTCTTGCCCGTGCACATATTCCTCGGCAAGGACCTCCTCAAGCTGCCGATCAGCGAGCATAAACATCATCGGCTTTACCCGGTCCGGAGGGATTCGGCCCTTATCAAACTCTTCCTTGAGCCTGATATAGACTTCATCAGTAATATCCTCAATTCGATATTTACCCGGTGTAAGGATGCCGTCAATGACGGCCATGCGCAGCCTGTTGGCCACGTAGCGCTTGACCTGGGGCAGGTAAGGGCGTATCAGCATACCCAGATCCCCGGTGGACGATTCGTTTTTGCCGGTCATAATCTTTTCCTCCATTGACGTGGGTTTTTTCCGCAAAACTTATTGCTCTCTCTTCTTTTCTGTAAGACCGGCCAGGCTATTGATCAAGGATGATTCGATTTTTTTTTGACAAAAAAGATGGAAGCCGTTGAAGAACCTTCAATCCTTCAACGTCATCCCCTCTTCGGGAAAAACGGACCATGAACGTGCCAAACAGGAAGAGAATGAAAAGACAGCGCCGGGTTTTCGGCATGATGGTCCTCTGGTTTTTATTGCTCGAGATAATGCACCTGCACCCCGTCAATCTGTTCCGCCTGCCGGGCGACATGGCGCTGATGGGTAAAAAGGATAAGCTGGTTTTCTCCTTCCAGTCCAGCCAAAACCTTGAGCGTGGCCGTGCTCCGCTCATCATCAAAGTTGATCAGAATATCGTCAAACACGGAAACCATGGGACGGCCCTGCTCGGCCCGATGGACCAGGGAGGCCAGACGCAGGGCAAGATAGAGCTGGTCACGGCTGCCGGTGGACATGGCGGTGACATCAATGGGCAGCGGACTGTCCGGACGGATGCCGACCAGCACCGGTTCCCCCCGGCTGTCGACATCGGGCTTCAGGCCGGAAAATGAACCAAGGGTCAGCTCGGCAAAAATACCGGATGCTCGGGTCAGTACCGGCCCCTGGTTTTTGCGGCGAAATTTTTCAATTTCCCGGCGCAGGAGATCGACCCCCACCTGCAACCGCAGGTAGCGTTGCGCATCCCGCCGGAGATGGGCGAGATTGTCCTGCAACTCTTCGGCCTTGCGTGCCGCCCGTCCACTGCCGTCCATCTGCTCAAGCATCTTGCGCACCTCTCCTTTCTGTTCGGCCAGACGCTGCAGGGCCGGATCAATCTCCCGGCTGATTTCCTCTTCCAGGGCATGAATTTCACCGGGCAGGGCGTCAATGTCGACCTTGCCGACCTCTGTCTCCAGTTCCGCAAGGGAAAGCTCCCCCGCTATCTGCTGCAGGTCCTGTTCAACCTGGCGTACCTGTTTTGCCAACCGCGCATGTTCTTCACTCTTTTGCTCGGCCCGGATCAACTCTTCTTCCTCGGTGCAACCGGCGAGTTCAAGCAGGGTATCCAGTTCCTGCCTGCTGTCCTGCAGGACGAGTTCACTTTCGGCAATCTCGCCGGTATTGGTCCGTAACTCCTTGCTTAACTGATCATGAAGGGCCTGCTCCCGGCCGGCAATGGTCATCAGATCATACAGGCCGCCGGCAACCTGTTCCACTCCGTTTCCCTTCAGCTCCGGCGCAACCTCTGCGACAAGGGCGGTAACCTCCCGTTCAAACTCGGCGCAGTCACGATCCATGCCCTGTATACGGATTGCAAGGGTCGCCGCTTCCTTCAACCTGGTATCAATATCGGCAACAGTGTCAAAGAAATCCTGGACCTCATCCGGGCCAAGGGGAAGTTCCCGGTCGCCAAGAACCATCAGTTGCCGCCATCGGCGCTGCCACTCCTGCTGCTCCCCGGTGAGCTGTTCCAGTTCCCTTTCCGCCTGCCGAACCTGCAGCCTCTGCTGTTTTGCCTCCAACCGGGTCTGTTCGTGGCGGCGGCGGGCCTGTTCCATTTCCGTAAGGATCAACCGGGCTGCGGCAAGAACCGGCTCCAGGGACTCGCCTTCCGGTATCTCCGCCCCATGAACAGCAAGGTTATCAGCCACGGCCTGCCGCAGTTCCGCCCGGGCTTGGTGCATCCGCGCCAACTCGTCACGCCGGAGCGCAAGCGAGGCGGCCTGCTGCTGCAGTTTTTCCATTGCAGCCAGCCAGTCAGCCATCTCGTCCGGGGCTGCGGGAATGATCCCAAGGGGCTGCCAGAGCTTGCGCCAGCTTTGCCGGTATTCTTCCAGGGCCGCTGCCAGTTCCTTTTGCGCCTGTTGGTTGTCCCGGCTTCGCTGGGCCAGCTCCTCTTCCCTTGCCTGCAGAGAGACAAAGGTCTGCACCCGGTCCGCCTCAAGACGCAGCCGGTCACCGACCTGGTCCGCCTGCTGAATCAGGGAAAAAACCACTTCATGGAGTTCGCCCTCGGGGGCAAAATCGCGCACAGCAGATCCGATATCCTCACCCTGAAGCCACTGCCTGCATAACAGATGCCATCCCTCATCCCTTTTCTTTCTGATGCGGATGAGCTCCTTTTCCGTCACCATCTCCCCGCCCAGGGCAAGTTCCCGCATACGGGTCTTATTATGCAGAAGTTCATCCCGAATTTCTTCCGCCGGCGCGGCAAGCGGCTGTTCCTGCCGCACCAGCTCCTGCCGGGCACCATCGAAACGCCGGACTGCCGCCATAGGTACCAGTTGGGCAT
>DRLX01000148.1 GCA_011322715.1 Desulfobulbaceae bacterium | reverse complement strand
TTTTTCCTTTAGGTGATTGTTTTCATGGCCGACCGGGAAAAGAGTTTGGAGCTGATGTGAAGGAAGTCCTGTTCTGCGGATCGCTGGTAGTTATGATTTCCTGTATCTCTGCCGTAATTTATCATGATGCGCATTCGTATCCCTCTACGGCAGCAACGGAAATGATGCGATTTCAGAAGATGATTGGAGGTGTCGGCCTGGGGGCGGTGACCGTGCCCGCCTGGAATTTCAGCGACTATGACCCCCGTCTGCAACCCGCACCGACGGATGTTGTGTATCCTGTGCCCGGAGGGTATTCCTATTCACCCGACAGACTGGCCATGGTGTCCTGGTTTAAGGCCGGACAGTATGGATTCATGAACAGGCAAAATAATAGTACAAAGTAAGGGCCCGGAAACCCGGCACTTTTGGTATCCGCATGCAGAAACACTGTAACCTTTTTGTGGAAGCCATACGTTCCCTGTTGCGCAATCGTGGACGCAGCGGTGTGGTTTTGTTTTGTCTTCTCGGGGTGTTGCTTCCGTTTGTAACGGCCATGGCTGTGGCGCAGGGAGTGCGGTACCAGTCCTCCTTTTCCATCAACAGCGGCGCGGATCTGTATATCGCCAGGGAGCAGTATGGCCGCAATGGTCCGGTTTCCCTGCAATTGATTAAAAAAATAGAAAATCTTTCCGGTGTGACCCGGGTCGTGCCCAGGATTGTCGGCCGCACTTACCTCGGCGAAGATCTTGTGGTCGTGGTCGGCGTTGACGAGATGAAAACCCTGCCCGGTCTGAATACCATGGCCCCTGGTCCCGGGCAGGCATTTGTCGGCAAGTCACTTGCCGAAAAAGCCGATCTGGCAAAGGGAAATGAATTTCATTTCGGCCTTTTTCCCGCCCTGCCGTTTACCGTGGTGCAACTGCTTTCTCCGGCGCTCTCCCTGTGGTCGTCTTCGATGATCGTCATCAACTTCCATGATGCCGAGCAACTGTTTAAAAGGCCGGGCTATGCCTCTGAACTGCTCGTTTACTGCCGACCCGGCACCGCTGATTCCATAGCGGAGCGGCTTTCCAGCATCGGCAAGCCGTGGGAAATGGTTCCCCCGTTACGTATTCAGACGAAAAAGCTTGTCAAACAATATGTCGGTCGCGGGTTTGATATCCAGTCCGGGTTGTTTGCCATGTTATATGTGACCGCCTTTGGGCTGGCCATACCTGCGTTATTGATTCTTTCCGGTTTTGGGCGCGGCATTCGGCGCCGGGAAATCGGTATCCTCAAGGCGACCGGCTGGCAGACCCTTGATGTTCTGGAAGTAACCTGTATGGAAAATCTTTTCCTTGCCCTGACCGGATCATCCCTGGCGATTCTGCTGGCAGTTATCTGGTTGAAACTCTGCAATGGTATCGGTATCGCCCCTCTTTTTATAAGCGGCAGCGGCTGGATTCCTGATTTTCCGATACCTGCCCGTTTTATGCCGATGCCGGCCCTGTTGTCCTTTCTGTTTGGTCTCAGTCTGACCATGGTCGGGACCATTATTCCAACCTGGCGGGCTGCTGTTACGCCGCCGCTGACGACGATGAATTGAATGGGGATTGTGATTGTAAAAAATATTTACGGTCAGGTACTGATGTCGGCTCTTGTTACCTTTTTTATCTTGCCGGTAACCCTTTCTTTTGCCAATGGGCCAAATGCCAAACGCGGGCACAGGATCTACGGTCAGTACTGTACGCCCTGTCATGGCCGGCAGGGAAACGGTCGCGGACCCAGGGCAAAAAATGAACGGTTGCAGCCACCACCAAGGGACCATACCAATGGCTTCTACATGAACATGCAACCCGATCTCCGGCTGTTCAAGGTGATAAAATTCGGCGGCAAGGCAAATAATCTTTCCCATATCATGCCCCAGTGGAAGCATGTGCTTTCCGATAAACAGATCTTTGATATCATCGCTTATCTGCGTACCATCGCCAAAGACCCGCCGTATACAAAACCGATGACTTCGAACTGGGACTATAACCCCTATTCAGCCGATGAACGGCAACCGCTTAAACAACCCGCCGGGGAAAAATGAGTCTTCTTGAGGGACAGGATCTGTGCAGAAAATACCAGCTTTCCGGCCAGGATCCGGTCTGGGCATTGCGGGACGTTTCCTGCCGTATGGAGGCTGGAAGCTGGACAACCATCGCCGGGCCTTCCGGTTCCGGTAAGTCCAGTCTGCTGGCGCTTCTTGCCGCCCTTGATCGTCCCACCTCCGGCAAGGTACTGGTAGGGGGGGAGAATATAAGCTTTGCCACCGATGTCGTCCAGGCCCGGTACCGTCGAAACCGGATAGGGATTGTTTTTCAGGAGTACCAGTTGCTGGAACAGCTCAGCGCCCTGGAAAACGTTGCCATGCCGCTTCTGGTGACCAATATGAAAGGGAAAACCAGGCGGGAACGAGCCCGGCAACTGCTGGCGGCTGTGGGGCTTGAAGCACGGGCGGCCCATCTGCCCCGTCAGCTTTCCGGTGGTGAACGACAGCGTGTGGCCCTGGCCCGTGCCCTTGTTCATGACCCCGATATTCTTTTTGCCGATGAACCGACATCTAATATTGATCAAAAGGCCGCTCGTCAGGTATTGGACATCCTGCACGGGGTAAAGGACCGGGGCCGCACCCTGGTAATCGTCAGCCATGATCCGCAAATGCTGGTTCCTGCTGATCAGGTGCTTACTCTTGAAGACGGAAGGCTTGTCTCATGATCGTCAATCCCTGGAGCGTGTCCGCCCTGACCATTGATCTGCTCTCAGCTGGTCTTTCCGCAGCCACAGCCGTGCAAACCGGACGTCTTTTGCTGCTGTCCGGCGGAACGTTGACGAACCAGGAAGGGCAGGCTTTGATCAGCCGTGAAGACCGCATGTACCTGACCTTCTGGATGGGAACGG
>DRLX01000147.1 GCA_011322715.1 Desulfobulbaceae bacterium | reverse complement strand
ATATCCATCTTTTCCGGCATCGGGATGGGATGGATTATACACCCGCTGAGGCGGACTTTGGTCTTCAAGAATTTTCGCCACCTTCACCCCGCTAAGTCCCTTGTTCATGGAGTTTTGCAGATGATCGGCAAAGGGAATGGGCGTTGATTGAAAATAAACGGATTTTTTCTTGTAGGGGCCGCCCTCGGGAGTGGATGTGGTGTCCACGTTGGCGATATTGGAACTGATGGTATCAAGTCGTATCCGTTGTGCCTGCAGGGCGGAAGAGGCTATTTTAAAGGTGGTAAAGATGTCCATAAAAACTCCATTAAAATAATATGGTACGGTATAATTCAGGAAATATGCAAATTACCTGCCATCATTGGCCGCATATTTAAGCATAGACAATTTTTTCTTTAACATTGAGGCTGCAGCCTCATAGAGGATTTCATTCTCAGACAGTTTGACCATCTCCTTGTCCACACTGACCGAATTCTTGTCCCCTATACCGGTCTTGTCTTTTTCTTCAACAATGCGACCCTGGATTTGGTCGAGATGAGCAGGAGTTATGGCCATATGGCGGGGATTGGTTGTTACCGGTCTGAGACCTCCCTCACGCATGGCGCTTTTGAGCTGGTCCTCAAATTCAAAGGAGACCGCTGAATATCCCGGTGTCTCCGCATTGGCAATATTGGAACTGATAATTTCCTGATTGCGGGAGCGGAGATCAAGGACTTTCTGCAACAGGTGCATGGTGGTGTCAAATTGTTGAACAAGCGGCATCGGTTCCTCCTTATGTATTGCCGGGCAATATTATTTTCCGCCTTGGACGCGATTAAATGTATCAAGTCCAAGGCCAATGATTTTAATTTCCTCTTCAGCGAGTTTTTTCCAACGGGTATCTTTTCCTTTTTCGGCTAATTGTTTGAACTGGTTAAGGGCCTTGTCGGGTTTGCCGATTTTTTCATAAATTTCCGCCAGGCGAAACATGGCCTGGTCGCTATAGGGTTCTTCTTCGGCAAGACGGCGAAAAACCGGGATGGCTTTTTCATATTGTTTGCTTTGAAACAGAGATTCAGCCAATAGATAATCACGTTCACCTCCGGTCCAGGAGGACAGTTTTTTCCCTGTCAGCAGAGTGATGACCTTTTGCCATTTGTTGAGATCAAAAAAAAGATGGGCGGCGGTTTTTTCTATCTCAGGGCTTGATGGCCTGTCCGGCCTTTCCAGCAGGCGAACGGCGGCCTCGGTCTCGCCGCCGGCCCGTAATGCCTTGATTCGCAGGAGGTATACCGCTGCTTTGGCCGGGCTGTCCGGAAAACGGGAAAAATACTGATCACCATAATCTTCCACCAGGTCATAACGGCCGGAATTATACAGGGCCCTGATCATGGGGACATAGGCCTTTTCCTGATTTTTTCCTGCGGCAACATCGAGAATATATTGATAGACCCGACCGGCGCGGTCATAGGCGCCAAGCTGCTCATAGGCATGCGCCAGATCAAATAAAAGATCGGTTCCCAGCCAGCCGCGGGCAAAAAACTTTCGATTTTGTTTGGCAAGAACCAGGGCGTCAATATAGCGCTTGTCGCCGGTCATTTTTTTCAGCACCGCCGGCAGTTGGGAAATGATTAACGCCTCTGTTTCCGTTGTCAGGTGGCCGTGCCGGAAATCGCGCAGGATCTTCATGGCCAGTGTAATACTGGTTTCGTGGTTACCTGCAAGGGCCTGGATCATAGCCTGCTTGACAAGGGCCTCTTCCCGCAGTTGTTTTTTGTTGGCCTCTCTCCCGGTTTGTCCATAAATTTCTGCGGCCCGGCCGGCTGACAATATCCCATGCAGGAATTTTATATCGGTTATTTTTATGCGGGCCCGAAAGTCTCCTTCCGAACCGGGGAAAGCATTTTGGATCTGACTGAACAGGGGGATTGTTTTTGTCCATTTTTCCCCATTATGGAGCCTGCTCATGGCCAATCGGAACATGGCCTGCGGCTGCAGGTCGGTCCCGTTGATCAGCTTGACCAGAGACCGGTAGCTTTTTACCGATTTTGCGTATCGCTGATGATTGTATAACGTATCCGCATACTGGGCCAGCGAACGCGGATGTGTTCCGATGATCGATGTCTTTTGGTCAAGTTTGTTATAGGCAATTAACGCCTTAATAGTGTCGCCGGAAATAAAATAGGTGTCCGCCTGCCGAAGCAGCCGTAAAAGGTCTGCGTTTTGGGGGTAGGCAATGTCGTCCCCGGCCAATAGCTTGTCGGCACGTTTCGGGTGGCCTGTCACCAAGGCAAGTTCAGCATGAAAGATATTAATGTAGGGAAGTAGGGGATCATCTTTCTGTAGTTTTTTTTGCTCTTTGTTTATATCAATGGCGGCCAGATATGGGTCTTCATACCTTGCCAGTACATAGATAAAGAGAATATCGGCGTAGTTGGCGAGAGTGGTGTCGGGATATGTGAGCCCGATCTGCTGGAGGAGTTTGTACGGCTCTTCATACTTGTCGGCACGGACAAGACATTCGGCATAGGTGAGTAACTGGCGTTTTCGATATCCCTCGTTTCCCTCCTTTTCCAGTTGGAGTTTTAAATTTTCCGCTATCTGCAGCCATGCTTGATGTCTGCTTAAGATGATATTTTCTTTACCGAGCCAGTTTAATGTCTCGGTAGCCGGTTTGATGGCAGCCGCCAGAGGAAAGGGCGGCAGAGAGTAGAGAAAATGCGGCTGGATTATAACCGGAGATTCATACGTTCTGATAAAGAGTTTCCAGTCCGTACCGTAGCTGGATGCATAGATGGGATTGGTGAAGTCGATTTCTTCTCTGTTGAGAAGCGTCAGCCCATGCAGACCTGTCGAAAGATCAGGATAACGGGCCGACAGCGGATTGCCGAGCTGGATATCCAGCATGATTGATGCTGTTTCCTCTAT
>DRLX01000146.1 GCA_011322715.1 Desulfobulbaceae bacterium | reverse complement strand
TTCACATTGCCGAAAAAACAATGAGCATTGCAGTAGTCTGTTAACATTTATACGATAAAAAGAAACCATGAACCAAACGCAAATATCACCACTTCAGGAAGATGTCACCACCACCACACCACAGCTCGGCACCGGGCTGATCATTGACGCGGTTGAAAAGACATTTAACAAACGCCCGGTTCTCAAAGGCGTCAGCCTGAAAGTGGAAAAAGGTGAGGTCGTTGGCCTGCTTGGCCCCAATGGAGCAGGCAAGACAACCAGCTTCTATTCCATGATCGGTCTGATCGAGCCGGATGCGGGCCGCATATTGCTGGACGGTCACGATATTACCTGCCTGCCCATGTATCGCCGGGCTCAGCTGGGCATTGGCTACCTGCCGCAGGAGGCCTCTATCTTTCGCGGCATGACGGTGGAGGAAAATATCTGGGCCGTGCTTGAAATTTGCGAAAAGGACCGCAAGGTACGGGAGGAAATGCTGGAAAGCCTGCTGAACGAATTTTCCATCACGCATATCCGCCATGCATCAGCCCTTGCCCTGTCGGGGGGGGAGCGCAGACGGGTGGAAATCGCCCGCGCTCTAGCCACTCGGCCCAGCTTTATTTTATTGGATGAGCCTTTTGCGGGAATCGATCCCATCGCCATTTCCGATATTCGTAACCTGGTTTCCCACCTGAAAGACCGGGGGATCGGCGTTTTGATTACCGATCATAATGTGCGGGAAACCCTTGAAATCATTGACAGAGCCTACATCATTCATGACGGACAGGTTTTGATGTCCGGCACGCCGGAAGAAATTGTCGCAAATGAGGACGTTCGTCGTGTATACTTGGGGGACAGCTTTAGCTTATAAAGCGGGGTAAATTAAATATGGCACTATCGCCACGAATAGAATTAAAATTATCGCAGTCTCTGGTCATGACACCCCAGTTGCAGCAGGCGATCAAGCTGTTGCAATATTCCAATATTGACCTGGTGGATTTTGTTACACAGGAAATTGAGAAAAACCCGCTTCTTGAGCTTGGGGACAGCAATCAGCCTGCGACCAAAATCGCGGAAACGATCCCTGAGAGCAGTGAGGTGAAGCCTGTTGCCACGTCTGATGATTACCTGAACAACCCCGGCGGCGAGAATCAAAATGCCGAAACGGCGCTGGACACCAATTTTTCCAACGAATTTAACAATGACTGCTCCATTGATGCGGTGGCCCCGGCGGCCTCCAGTGGTGATCTGGGCTTAACCTCAAAATCCATGGTTGGCGGCGGAGGCAGTTTCGATGGCGGCGATTTTTCCTTTGACCTGCGCCTAACGGAAGAAATATCCTTAAGTGATCACCTTCTGGCCCAGCTTAATCTGCTGTCCGAAGAAGCCAATGACAAAATCATAATCCGCTTTTTAATCGGTATGCTGGATGAGGCAGGCTATCTGTCCGAAAGCAGTGAGCTTATTGCCGAGCGTTTTGGCTGTGACGTAGAAGAAATCGAACGAATTATCAAAATTGCCCAGACATTGGAGCCGGTCGGCGTTTTTGCCCGCGACCTGAAAGAATGTCTGAAGATACAGCAACGCAATAATGACCGGCTGGACCCGGCTATGGAGACCTTGCTTGATAATCTGGACCGGTTGGCCAAGCGGGACTATAATGCTCTAATGCGCCTGTGTATGGTCGATGTCGAGGACTTAAAAGACATGATTGAGGAAATTCAGGCCCTCAACCCCCGGCCTGGCATGATCTTTAACACCGTTATATCCCAGACAGTTATCCCTGATGTCTTTATCCGAAAAGGCCCAAAGGGCGGCTGGCTTGTGGAACTGAACAGTGAAACCCTGCCAAAGGTGTTGTTTAACAACCGTTATTTCACAGAAATCAAAAGTCACGCCAAGGGCAAGGAAGACAAGGAATATCTGGCGGAATGTGCAGCTTCAGCAAACTGGCTGGTCAAGGCACTGGACCAAAGAGCCCGAACAATTTTAAAAGTTTCCGCAGAATTGGTCAAACATCAGGAGAATTTCTTTGAGAAGGGTGTCAAGCACCTCAAACCTCTGAATTTGAAAACCATTGCCGATGCCATAGAGATGCATGAAAGCACAGTGAGTCGCGTGACCTCCAATAAATTCATTGCCACCAATCGCGGCATCTTTGAAATGAAATACTTCTTTACCACCGCCATTGCGGCCATGGAAGGCGGCGAAAGCCATTCATCGGAATCTGTCAAGCATACCATACAGGCTCTGGTCGACGGTGAAAGCCCGAAAAAAATTCTCTCTGACGACAAGCTGGTGACAATCCTCAAGTCAGAAGGCATTGATATTGCAAGAAGAACAGTCGCCAAATACAGAGAATCTTTAAATATCCCCTCCTCCATACAACGGCGGAGAATCAAGAATGCTGCTTTCTAGAAAGATATATATCAGGAAAAAACCAGATAGCGTTTCCTGTGGAAAGCAGTAAAAAAGGATAGCATGAATATATCTGTTCATCCTATCCTTTCAAGCGGAAGATTGCGTGGACTTGACAAAGCTCAAGTCTGACACTAACTTCCCCGGCTTTGGATGATAATTAATACAAATTCTGGTATTTTTATCATTCCGGCTTTTGTTAAAACAAGCTATCTGAGAATGGTTCGAGTTAAAATGAATATTATCGTTACAGGCAAACAAATGGACATCGGCGAAAGCCTGAAGTCATATGTTGAAGGTCATATCGACGGCATCGTTGATAAATATTTTGAAAATACGATTGATACAATCGACGGCACTGTAACGATGTCGAAAAATGCCCATTTGCACCGTGCGGATTGCAATGTTCACTTGGGACACGGCGTATATTTACAAACCCATGCCGAAGAAAAAGATGTTTATGCAGCCTTTGATGCTGCCGCAGAAAAAATGGAAAAACGTCTGCGCCGCTATAAAAGACGGCTGACAAATCACCATAAGGAGCGTTCAAGCGAAGAACGGGCAAGTGCGGCGATATATAATGTCTTTAAGGCGGAACCGGAAACCGCAGAAGAAGCCAATGAGAACCTCCAACCGGCAATTATCGCAGAAATGCAGCTTGATATTCCCGAAGTATCCGTTAGTGATGCGGTCATGCGGCTGGACCTTGGGGAATTACAAACCCTCATGTTCCGCAACAGCGCCCACGGTGGATTGAATGTGGTGTACCGACGGAGCGATGGAAATATAGGCTGGATTGATCCGAAGCTGGATTAACATCTGACCGAATGTGGATTAACAACAGAAAATAGTCCGTATGGAAATTACTGACCTGATTGATTTGGATACTATCATTCCGGATTTAAAAGCCACCAGCAAGAAACAGACCTTGCAGGAATTGGCATGTTACGCGGAAAAAATCATCCCGCAGGCCCATCATGATATTCTTGATGTGTTGCTTGAGCGGGAAAGATTGGGCACCACCGGCGTGGGGCATGGTGTTGCCATCCCCCACGGCAAGTTTCCCAATCTTGACCGCCCTTACGGACTATTTGCCCGCCTGGATCAGCCCGTTGATTTTGAATCGCTGGATGATCAGCCCGTTGATCTGATATTCCTGCTTCTGGTCCCGGAAACGGCAGGGGCAGATCACTTGAAAGCGCTGGCGAAAGTATCCCGAACGCTCAGAGATAAATCAACTTGTGAGAAATTACGTGGCTCCGAAGGTGCAGGGGCCATCTATGCCATATTGACATCGGCATCCCAATCCAGCCATGCGGCCTAGGCCCTATCAGATGTCACTCACTGAGTGAAGCATATTTTCCCGTGGCCGTAGTCTGAGCCGTCACGGTATTTTCTGGTAAGAAAATGCCTATAATCAAAGCAAATGTAAGAACCATAGACAGGGTGATGATCATCCTTTTCATGTTCTTCTTGTCTTCTGGGTGATGAGGAACTTCAGTCATAATTGCCCACTACTTTCTTATACTGAGGGGCCGCCTCATATAATATGAACGGCCCCTTACTCATAATCATAAAATATTTTTATACGCCGCCGTCCGGCGTTCTTTCTGTCTTCTCAGAATAGACCTTCCGGCGAAATTCTTCGGCTTTTTCAACGTCCGCGTCTGGAACAGTGCCTTCGGC
>DRLX01000145.1 GCA_011322715.1 Desulfobulbaceae bacterium | reverse complement strand
GTGCTTTGATGATTTATTATTTACTGTACCAGTCAAAACTTATTCCCCGGTGGTTGTCAGCCTGGGGATTTCTTGGTGGCATACAATATTTCGTTGCCTCTTTATCAGGTATGTTTGGTCTTGAAATCGAGGTGTTCCTGTTTCCGTTGGCCGCGCAGGAAATGATCATGGCGTTATGGCTCATCGTTAAAGGATTCGATGAAAATGCAATCACCGGGCTGTCTGCAAATGATGTGTTGTAAAATGATCGTTATGACTGCACACTCTGCTTGGCCGGTTACATAAAGTGTCGGACAACTCCTGAAAAGTAAGGATATATATAGATGTTGAAGAAGTACTCATTTACAAAGGAAGAGCTTATACTGTGCGGAAAGGGCGAATTGTTTGGCAAAGGCAATGCTCAATTACCATTACCCCCTCTGCTCATGTTTGATCGAATTACAAAAATTAGCGATTATTCAGGAAAATATGGTGTTGGCGAGATAGTTGCTGAATTAGACATCACACCAAAGCTATGGTTCTTCGATTGTCACTTTAAGAATGACCCTGTTATGCCGGGCTGTTTGGGATTAGATGCGATGTGGCAGCTTTTGGGTTTTTTTCTGGGCTGGAAAGGATTTTCCGGGAGAGGTCGGGCAAGAGGCGGAGAAATACAGTTTAACGGAACGGTCCTGCCTTCTGCAAAAAAAATCGTCTATCAACTTGATATTAAAAGAGTACGTAACCAACGCCTTAAAATGGGCATTGCCGATGCCACAATGTCTGTGGATGGAAAAGTAATTTATAAAGCAACGGATTTAAGCACTGTAATGACAACGGCATAGTGGTCAATTCCAATTATGGCTACTTGTTGGGGCGCAAAGCAAGTTGCGTTTCGTCGGCGCTGCACAGCCTTGTGAATATGGTTAAAGCCTATGAGTAGAAAATCGTATGCGGTTGGTACCAGGTACATGCGTTAACCGGCAAGCCGGGGAGATGAAAGATGGTTGATAAGAACAATGAAATTCCGGTCATTTTGCTGGTCGAAGATGATGTCCGTCTGGCGCGGCTTATAAAGGAATATATGGAACAGCACTCCTTTGTTATCCATGTTGAGGGACGTGGAGATACTGCGGTTCAACGAATCATAGGAGAACAACCCGATCTGGTGATTTTAGACCTAATGCTGCCCGGGCTTGACGGCATGGATGTGTGCCGGCAGGTCCGATCTCAATATGAAAATCCAATTTTAATGCTCACCGCAAGAGACGAGGACATTGATCAGGTGTTAGGTCTGGAACTTGGAGCTGATGATTATGTGATAAAGCCGGTTAAGCCTCGAGTGCTGCTGGCCCGTATTCAAAATTTACGGAGACGATTCCAACAGAAACCGGAGAATAAGGTATCATTTACTATTGGTGAGCTTCATATATCCAGTAACACCAGGGAAGCGATTCTCGGTGGCAAGCCGCTATCGCTCAGCAGTCAGGAGTTTGATCTGCTCTACCTGCTCACCAGCAATGCGGGGAAAATTTTAAGCCGTGATGACATTCTTATCTCGCTGGCAGGGATAGAGTACGATGGCCTCGATCGTTCCGTGGATATACGTATTGCGCGCTTACGAAAACTTCTCATGGATGACCCTGCAAATCCCCGCTTTATAAAAACAGTCCGTTCAAAAGGATATCTCTTCCTGCCATGATCCGTTTATTCTTCCAATTGTTCGCGCCGGTTTTTATTGTCACAACTCTCTTTATTTTTAACCTTAATTTTTTCCTTACCCCTCTGTTCAGCTTTGCCCTCAGAAACCAGACAGCATATGAATTAAAAGGGATAATTCACATGCTTGATGAAGGCATGGCAAACATCGGAAGTACGCAACCTGTAGACCGTGAAAGGAAACTGAAACAAGTACAGGCTCAGTTTCTATTTGACCTGGATCTGCTTGATATTCAGAATATCCAGTTGCCTCCTGATAGGAAGAAAAGCCTTGAACAGGGAGAGTTTGTTTTTGAGCCGGACAATGATGATATAATCTACCATGTATCAAGTAATGCTCAACAGGTCTGGAAATTAAACATTGAGCAGGGGGAAAGCGAGACAGATGATGCCTATATCAAACGGCTTGCAGTGGGGCCTCAAAGAATAATTCTCAATCATCTTAGGTCTATACCTGAGCGCGACTGGAACCAGGCGGTCGAGGCCATGAGTCAGAAGTTTGATATGCCCCTGGCCCTGCGGACACGTGACACGGTTGATATAAAGCCGCAGGATTTGAAAAATCTCAAGGCGCAGGGAGTCATTGTTTTTCAGGATAACTCTCTGGACCGTATTTACAGTCTGATACCCGGCACCGGTTATGTTCTTGAAATAGGACCTTTTCAAAATCCCTTGATCATAAGATATGCAGATCAGGTTTTTATAGCCCTGCTTGGGTTTCTCATGGGATTTGTAGTCTGGCTGTTGTTGCGGCCCATCTGGCGGGACCTGCGAAAATTGCAACATGCTTCAGATAATTTTGGTAAAGGACAGTTGGAAACCAGAGCTCATTATTCCAGGCATTCTCCTGTCAAAAAAATCCTGCATGCCTTTAATGGGATGGCAACCCACATCCAGCAACTGATTTCCTCCCACAAAGAATTAACCCGTGCGGTTTCCCATGAACTTCGCACACCGGTCTCCCGGTTGCGATTCAGTCTGGAAATGCTCGCTGAGACAAAAGATGAAAAATCCCGCAGACGTTATCTGCAGGAAATGAACACGGACATAGATGAGCTGGATGATCTGCTGGGTGAATTGCTCTCCTATGCGCGAATGGATCGAGACCAGGAATTCATCGAATATACTCCTGTGCTCCTGAGAGATTGGTTGCAGGAACAAATGCTCATGCATAAGAGAGTCTGTAATACAAAAACGTTGCAGATCAGCCACGATCCCAAGCTCCCCTCACAAGCTGTTGCCTGTATGGACCCCAAACTTATGGCCAGGGCTTTGAGTAATCTGATCCGGAATGGATGCCGTTACGCTGATCAAAATGTTCACATCCATCTGGGCTTTAATAGTGGAAAATACCTGCTCAGTGTGGACGACGATGGCCCGGGTATTCCTGCGGCGATACAGGAATCAATTTTTGAACCCTTCACCCGTGCCGATCCCAGCCGCGATCGGAATTCAGGGGGATACGGTTTGGGGTTGGCAATTGTAAAACAGATTGCAGAAGCCCATCAGGGGAGTGTCCAGTTAGGCAAATCTGAACTTGGCGGAGCTAAATTTATAATTTCCTGGTGGGTTGAATCCTTCTAAAATATTGTGAAGAAAAAAATTGAAAACAGTAGGGTAGTGTCATCTTAATGATTTGATATAGCATGATAATCTTCCGTTGTTCTTGAAAAATCTGCTCCAGCCTACGGACGACCTGCCGTATCCGCTTTATCGCAGATTGAATGATCAGACTCCACAACAATAAGAAAGGCGTTGTCAAAGATAGGGAATGCCTGCTGGAAAGCAAAGAAATCTTGGCGAAAGGGCAAATCCGGTGAGATCATTTTTCCCGGATCGGGATTAAATGTCAGGCAGTAGAATGCAAGTAGTAATGAGCAGAGCGCTGAAAACAGATACAGCGCAATTATATTACCGGCATTGGTATAGGAGTACTTCGCTATCCGGCTGAAAAAGTTCGTGATAATAGTGCGCTGAAGGATCGGCTGGTTTTCATCTTGCAGAAGAGTTTCGTCCAGGTCTATGTAAACGCGTTTTGAGCAATACGTGAAAGGCTTTCCCATGCTGGTCCGGGAAAGCGATGCAGGTCGGCCATGACCCTGTCAAAGGCATGGATGAACCAGTCCACATCATCTCTGCTGATCACCAGGGACGGAAGCAGCTTGATAGTCGTCATGTGGTTACCGGCAACCTGGGTCAGGATATTATGATCCTGTAAAAGTGGAATAGTGACTGCCTGGCAGAACAAATCTTTATTTATGGCATTGACCGTTATCCAGGCCGCCTTCAGAGCAAGTGATTTCGGAGGGCCGAATTCAATGGCCACCATCAGGCCGCTCCAGCGAACAGCATGAAT
>DRLX01000144.1 GCA_011322715.1 Desulfobulbaceae bacterium | reverse complement strand
GCCCTGCGTGAGGAATACGGAGCGGAAAAACCGCTCGAAGGTGCCAGGATTGCCGGCTGTTTGCATATGACCATCCAGACTGCTGTCCTGATGGAAACCCTGGTTGAGCTTGGTGCGGAGCTGCGTTGGTCCTCCTGCAATATTTTTTCCACCCAGGACCATGCCGCCGCTGCCATGGCTGCGGCCGGGATCCCGACCTTTGCCTGGAAGGGAGAGAGTGAGGAGGAGTTCTGGTGGTGCATCGACCAGACCATTTTCGGTCCCGACGGCTGGCGGCCCAATATGCTTCTTGATGACGGCGGCGATCTGACCCTGGTCATGCATGAGAAATACCCGGAACTGCTGGGGGATGTGCGCGGCGTCTCTGAAGAGACAACTACCGGTGTGCATCGTCTTAATGAAATGGCCAGGGACGGCAAATTGCTCACCCCGGCCTTTAACGTCAATGATTCGGTAACCAAATCGAAGTTCGACAACCTGTATGGCTGCCGGGAATCATTGATTGACGGTATCAAACGGGCCACCGATGTCATGATCGCCGGCAAGATCGCAGTTGTGGTCGGCTATGGAGATGTGGGCAAGGGCTGTGCCCAGGCCCTACGCGGCATGGGGGCCACGGTCCTGGTGACCGAGGTCGACCCCATCTGCGCCCTGCAGGCCGCCATGGAGGGCTACCGTGTGGTGACCATGGAGGAGGCCGCCCCTGTCGGCGATATCTTTGTCACCTGTACCGGTAACCTGAAGGTCATTACCAGGGCCCATATGGAGATGATGAAGGACCAGGCCATTGTCTCCAATATCGGTCATTTTGATTCGGAGATTGATATCGCCGGTATTCGTGATCTTCCCTGGGAAAATATCAAACCCCAGGTCGATCACGTGATTTTTCCCGACGGCAAGCGAATTATTGTCCTGGCCGAGGGCAGACTGGTTAATCTCGGTTGCGCCACCGGTCATCCGAGCTTTGTCATGTCCAATTCCTTTACCAACCAGGTACTGGCCCAGATCGAGCTCTGGAACCATTCGGAGAAGTATGAGCATCAGGTCTATTTCCTGCCCAAGCATCTCGATGAAAAGGTGGCCCGGCTGCATCTGAAGAAAATTGATGCTCACCTGACAACCTTGACTCCTAAACAGGCTGAATATATCGGTGTGCCCGTTGAAGGCCCGTATAAACCGGATTACTATCGCTATTAGAGTTTTTTCTATGGTGGGCCGGGGCACAGTGACACCACAGGTGTTCTGTGCCTTTTTTTGTCTCTGCCTGCTGGTCAGTGGCTGCGCTCGCAGTGAGCACAGGGTTATTGAAACCACCGCCTATTGCGGCTGTCGGAAGTGCTGTTCCTGGGAGCGGGGCAGCTGGAAATATTTAAAACTTGATTTCTGGGACAGGTATGTCTCGGCAGGAAAACACAAAGGACGACCCTATACCGGAAAAACAGCGGCAGGGAGTGAGCCGACGGAGCCACAACCCGGTCTGTTTTCATTGAGCAGTCTGACCCATCCCTGGATGATTCCCGTGCGCACTGTGTTCCCCTGGCTCTGGATGCATCACGACGGCACCATTGCCGCCGACACCAGGTATTATCCCTTCGGCACCCGCATGTATGTGCCCGGCTGGGGATGGGGGGTAGTCGTGGACCGGGGCGGGGCCATCAAAGGCCCCAGCCGGATTGATCTCTTTTTCACCTCACACGGGGAGGCCTTGCAGTGGGGACGACGACGCCTTGAGGTTGAAATTATTCGTCCATGATTTTTATATTTTTGAAAGGTAGTCCATGCAAACAATAACGATAATCGGCGGTGGCCTGGCCGGCTGTGAGGCAGCCTGGCAGGCGGTACGGCAGGGAATCTCGGTTGTTCTCTATGAGATGAAACCCCTGCAATTCAGTCCGGCGCATGAATCGGAGCTGTTGGCCGAACTGGTCTGTTCCAATTCTCTGCGCTCAAATGCGGTTACTTCCGCGGTCGGCCTGCTCAAAGAGGAAATGCGCAGGCTTGATTCATTGATTATGAAGGCTGCCGATGCTACAGCGGTTCCGGCAGGCAGCGCCCTTGCCGTTGATCGGGATCGGTTTTCAGTTTTTATTAATACGAAAATAGAGGAACATCCGGATATAGAAATTATTCGACAGGAGGTCACCGGGCTGCCTGAGCAGATGGAAAATCCGGTTATCCTGGCCACCGGCCCGCTCACCTCGGTGGCCATGACGGAAAGTCTGATCAACCTGACCGGGGAGCGCCATTTGGCCTTTTATGATGCCATTGCCCCAATAGTTTCCGCCGACTCCCTTGATATGGGTATTATTTACCGTAAATCACGCTGGGACGATGATAATCCGGGTGATTACCTGAACTGTCCAATGGATAAAGAGCAGTATAATGAATTCATCGACATGCTGGCCGCAGCCGATACCGTGCCCCTGAAAAGTTTTGAGAAAACAAAATATTTTGAGGGATGTCTGCCCATTGAGGTCATGGTCGAGCGTGGCCGTGACACCCTGCGGTTCGGCCCCATGAAGCCGGTCGGTCTGGCCCATCCTGAAACCGGGCAGGTACCGCACGCCGTTGTCCAGTTGCGAGCGGAAAATAAGGAGTGCAGCATGTATAATATGGTCGGTTTTCAAACCAAGTTGACCTATCCGGAACAGAAACGTATTTTTCGCACTATTCCGGGCATGGAAGAGGCCGACTTCGTTCGCCTGGGCTCCATTCACCGCAATACCTTTATCTGCGCCCCTGAGCTGCTTGATCAGACGTTGCAGGTGAAAAAAAGACCGGGTTTGTTCCTTGCCGGGCAACTGTCCGGGGTGGAAGGTTATGTGGAATCGGCGGCCATGGGCCTGCTTGCCGGTCTCTACGCTGGTCGTCTGTTGCGGGGAAAACCCCTGCCTGTCCCTCCGGCCTCCACGGCCCTCGGGGCCCTGGTCCGTCATCTGACCGAAACCGATCCCGGTCGTTTTCAGCCCTCAAACGTCAACTTCGGCCTGTTTCCGCCCCTGGAAAAAAAGGTCCGTAAAAAAGAACGGGGCCTGTTCCGTGCGGAACAGGCCCTGTCCGGGTTGGCAGCGTGGAAAAACCGTCTTGCAGAGCAAGGAGGGGGCTCTGCAGTTCAGTAGTGCTGCCTGAGATAAATTCCGTTGTCCTCTTATGTGGATTAGACCCTAAAGTTGCCGACCAATTGTTGCAGCCGGCTTGCCAGTGTATTTAACTGTTCGGCGGTTTTAATGACGTTTGTCGTATTTTCAAGAACCTGACCGGACGACTGATCAACCTCGGCAATGTCCTGGGCCACTTCCCTGGAAACCGTGGACGCCTGGGAGACATTTTCCGTCACTTCCATAATACCCTGGGATGCCTGGTTGATATTACCGGCAATGGCGGTGGTGGTTGTGGTCTGTGTTTCAACCGAACTGCTGATGCCGGTAACGATTTCATTGATCTCGTTGATAACCTTGGAGATTTCCTCTATTTCGGAAACCGTGCCCTTGGTGGACTTCTGAATCCCTTCGATTCTGGTTTTAATTTCCAGGGTGGCGTCTGCCGTCTGTTTGGCCAATTCTTTGATTTCGTTGGCAACAACGGCAAATCCCTTTCCTGCTTCGCCCGCCCGGGCGGCCTCAATAGTTGCATTCAGGGCCAACAGGTTGGTCTGTTCTGAAATTTCGGTGATGGTTTCCGTGACCTTGCCGATCTCATCGGCTGCCCTGCCCAGTTCATTGACCCGGTCCGAGGAGTTCGCCGCCTGACTGACCGCCTTGGTTGTAATCACACGGGCTTTTTCCGTATTTTTAGCGATCTCTTCACTGATGGAGGCAATCTCTTCGGTGGAGGAGGCAACGCTGGCCACATTATGGGAGGCATCTTCAACAGCAATGGTGACCGTGTCCATATTGGCGCTCATCTCTTCAGCGGCCGCTGCAACCATGCTTGCCCTGCCGGCGACATTTTCGGTCGCTTCGTTCATCTCACCGGAGACCGCCGTCAGTTCACTGTTGGAGTCATCCAGGGATGTCGTAATCTCCTGAATCTGTTTGACCATAGCGGAGAGATTATCAAGCATTCTGTCAATAGCCTGCCCAAGCATCCCTATTTCATCTTTGGTATCAAGATTCATTCTCTTGGTCAGATCACCTTCCCCCTCGGCCAGTTCCAGGGCAACCACCGTCGCCTGTCTTATACCCTGAAGAATGAGGGATGTGATAAAGATGAGCAGGAACAGGCAGAGGGAGGTGACAACACCAAAGAGACTCAGGGAGATCGTTATCTTCATTTTTTGTGAAGAGGCAAGGGCTTTAGCCTGATTCTGAATAGTTGTCGACAGGTAGTCTTCAACTTTTTTCAACAGGTTGATCTTCTGCGTTATGGTATTGAACCAGGTCACCGGATCAACGCCAAAGCTTTTACTCGTATCAAGATTGACATCACGGGCGATTTGGCGCATCTGTTTGACTTGATCAACCGCCGAACCACTGACGGTCCGTTCAAAAAATTGTTTCTCTTCTTCTGTTGCAAGTGCTTTGAAAACGGAAAGATAGGTATTCTGCTCGGTTACGAGTTGTATAAAGAGTGAATAGGTGTCCGGCGTGAAACTTCCCTTGGAAAAAACACCACTGAGGATGGCCCGTTCCTTACCGGCCCGTTCCTTGGACTGGAGGAAGTTGTAGTAGGCACCGATCTGGGCGGCAAGCTTTGCATCCTCGGGCAAATGCGTCATGTAACCGATAATGTCCAAAAGTGATGCATTGGTTTTTGAATAATACCTGACCGCCTCTTTGGTGGTGCGCTGCTGATTGGAAATCGCCCGACGTTCATCTTCAAGGCGGCTCAGGTTTGTCATGGCCCGGTTGATTTTATCGGTAAGCGTCGGGTTGAATTTCTTCAGGTCATATGTTTTCAAGTAGTTGTTGAGAGTTGTTCTTTTGGCATCGGTCTCTCTTCTCTGACTGGAGAGTTTGTTCCTGAATTTTTGTCCTTTGCTGCCGAGAAAACCGGCGGATGCGCCGCGCTCTTTCTGCAGCTCATGGACAAGACTGGAGATATGGTTTGAGAGTATGGAGAGATCATGGATGGCGTTATAAGACTTCAGTTGTTGGTAATCCTTGACAAGGGTTATTCCCGATACGCCGAGATAGCCGGCAAGAGGCAGGATGACAATCAATAAAATTTTTATTTTCAGGGGCAGGTTTTTCAGAAACTTCATTCACTTTCCTCGTGACGATATAAACTGTAGAATTATTGGAATTTGATGGGGATTGCAGCAACGTATCCCTATCTTCATTGTTATTGTATAGTTGGCCGGTAACAAAAGTCAAAAATATTTTTATTTGGACCGCTCGGGATTGCAGAGAGGCGCAACAATAGAAATTTAGGCAGGAGATGGGGCGGTGTTCCGAAGATATACGGAATGTTTTTGTTCGTTGACCATCGATGATGGTCTGTTTTCAATCGTATAGCAGACAACGGGTTG
>DRLX01000143.1 GCA_011322715.1 Desulfobulbaceae bacterium | reverse complement strand
TGTCAAGTTAGAGAGTTCCGCCAGTTTTTCGGCAAAATAAAGTGTAGTTGAACCGGTATCAATAAAGATGGTTTCTCCGGGCGAGATCAGTTTTACTGCTTTAGATGCAATAAAGACCTTTGCCAATACATTTTCACCCATACGTTCCTGGAATCGACCTTCACCGGCAACAACAGGTAGTGCTGCTCCTCCGTGAAATTTTTGTATTTTACCGGTGCGTTCAAGCTCCGTAAGATCTCGTCTAATTGTTTCTTTGGAAATATGAAGGTGATGCGCCAGTTCTTCAACGCGGGCGCGTTTTTTTAGGCGAACGATTTTTAGAATTTCATCCCTGCGATTAACTGGGTTCATGAGGCGCTATCGTTTGCATTGGTTGGCATGTATTTATCTCTCTTTATGTGGATGACTGTAGAGCATCACAAGTGAGGGTTATGGATAAAATGGTCGGATAAAATCTATCTTATATTTTATGGAACTGTCAAGTGGTGTCAAATTATGTGCTGGATTGTAACCGACGCTCTTGCATGGGGAGACCGGGAAAGAACCGCCTGTTTTTCCAAGAGGTCTTGTGTTAGGATTGTATTTGGTCATATTAAAAGATTGTTAGAAGTGAAAATACACTATGTTAATGCTTGTTTGGTCATTTTTTTCATGGTAATGATCAATTTATTCTATCCGACAGGATTATCCACAAAGGTAAAGGGGAAAAGAATCATTTGCGTTGACTGTTCGGGGCTCCTTGTTGTTCGGCTTTCCTGTCGTCTCTCTGCTGATACCCAAAAAAAGGAGGTACAAAAAATGAAGGAAGGATTGTTGAAGGGATGTATCCTGTCGCTTACAGCGGTGACCGCCGCTGCATTTATTGCAATGGCATCTCCATGCCATGCCAGGGATCTGACCATTGTCGGCTGGGGGGGGACTACCCAGGCGGCGCATAAGGTCGCCTATTTTGATCCTTTTGTCAAAGAGACCGGGATCAAGATTGTTGAGGATTCCTGGAGTGGAGAAATGGCCAAGATTCGGGGCATGGTCGAAACAGGTGATATTACCTGGGATGTCGTCCAGGTTGAGGCACCGGAAATGTACCAGGGCTGCGAAGAAGGACTATTTGAACCCCTTGATTGGTCAAAGATCACGGATAAGAAAAACCTGGTGGACGGTGCCGCCGCTGACTGCGGGGCAGGTATATTGATCTGGTCAACGGTTTTTTCCTATGATGCCGATGTGATAAAGAATGGTCCCAAAAACTGGGCGGAATTCTGGGATGTGAAAAAATGGCCTGGTAAACGCGGTATGCGCAGAGGCGCCAAGATGACTCTTGAAATCGCCCTGCTTGCCGATGGAGTACCACGGGAGGATGTATATAAGGTTCTTGCAACCAAAAAAGGTGTTGACCGGGCCTTTAAAAAACTTGATGAATTGAAACCCTATATTGTCTGGTGGAAGGCTGGAGCGGAACCGCAGCAGCGACTGGCCGCCGGCGATGTCGTTATGAGTATGGCCTATAATGCCTGGGTCACCCGTATTAATAAATCAGAAAAGCGTAATTTTGCCATTATCTGGGACGGAAACCTCTATTCTATGGATTTCTGGACCATCGTCAAGGGATCACCCAATGTAGACAAGGCGTTGAAGTTCATTGCCTTTTCCATGCGCCCGGATCGGCAGGCGGTTTTTTTCAACAAGATTGCCTATGGCTGGACAGCCAAGGGAACAGGTAAGTTCATAGACAAGGACATGCTCCCCCTGTTACCGACCGCAGAGGGCCATCTCGATAATGCCCTGATGACCAATGTTGAATTCTGGCTTGACAACGGTGAAAGCCTGGAACAGCGTTTTCAAGCCTGGGTGGCAAAATAAAGAAGGTGAACTCTTTGGCGCTCTGCATGGTCTCCTCAGAAGTTGGGAGCCTTCCTGCAGGGCGCTGGAGAAACCGAGATACCAGCGTTGCCGGAGAGTAGTGTTATCCGGTGTCCAGTACGTACATTCAACCCACAGGGGAATTTCATGGCCTTGCAAGATGTAGCTGATAGAAGTCTGCATGACAAGTTACGCCGGGCTGAACGGCGCAAAAAGATCGAGGCGGTATCTCTAATCGGGCCGTTATTGCTTATTATGCTGATATTTTATTTTATTCCGATCGGCATGATGCTCTATCGAAGCGTGGATAATTCCCAGATGCGGGAAGTCCTTCCCGAAACGGCAAAGGCGCTAGTCCATTGGTCCGGCGAAGGCTTGCCTGATGAATCCGCCTATGCAGCCGTTGTCGCAGATATGAAAGTTGCTTATCCAGCCCGTACACTGGCCGGAGCCGGTCGTAGACTGAATTTCGACCAGGTCGGTTTTTACAGCCTTCTGCTCAAGTCAGGCCGCAAACTGAAAAAGCTGGGCGGTCCTCCCTACAAGGAAAAACTGATAAAAATTGACAAAAAATGGGGTAATCCGCAGTACTGGACGGTAATGAAGCGTGGGCTGAAAAATATAACCCTCATTTATCTCCTGCGGGCCGTAGATCTCAGATACGATGATAAAAACAACATTGTCGGCGTACCGGAAGAACAGGCCATTTATACCTCCATTATTCAGCGGACGGTCTATATCAGTCTTTCGGTAACCATTCTATGTCTGTTGATAGGATATCCCCTGGCATATTTCATGGCAACAAGCTCGGCCTCGGTGCGAAATCTCCTTATGATCGGCCTGCTGCTTGTTTTCTGGACCTCTCTGCTTGTACGGACACTGTCCTGGATTCTGGTCCTGCAAGATAAGGGGGTTGTCAATTCGTTTCTTCTGTCATTGGGAATTATATCCCATCCTTTACCCCTGGTTTTTAACAGGATCGGGGTGTATATCGCCATGACCCATGTTCTGCTGCCTTTTATGGTGTTACCGCTTTACAGCGTCATGGCCGGTATTCCCTCCTATTATGTGCGGGCCGCTCGATCGCTCGGCGCCACCCCGATCGCCGCCTTCTTCAAGGTCTACACACCCATGACTCTGCCGGGCATAGGCGCCGGTTGTCTGATGGTGTTTATCCAGGCGCTTGGATACTACATCACTCCGGCCCTGGTTGGTGGTCCAAAGGATCAGATGGTCAGCTATTTTGTCGCCTTTTTCGTTAATGAGCGGGTGAACTGGAGCATGGCCTCGGCTCTTGGGGTTGTCCTTCTTGTGATGACCGGCTCCTTTTACCTGATATTCGGCAAGCGGGTTAATATA
>DRLX01000142.1 GCA_011322715.1 Desulfobulbaceae bacterium | reverse complement strand
TGGGCCTGCCAGTAGGCTTGCGGATACCGTTTCCTTTTCCCTTGCCGCTGTGCCATGGAACGCCTCCGTAGTTCTCGTTGGTAGATGGCTCCAGCATGACATACCCGGCAGTCGAAAAAAAGATGTGGTTCGTAGGGCGCTTACATCCCAAAGATCCGGACAACCCGATGCCGACCAGTCAACGAATGAGGAACTGCCCAAAATCGCCGGGATCAAATACCAGCGACGCAACGGCATCATCGTTGCGCTGGGCAACTCGTTTGATAAAAAGGAACTGCTGAAATCGGCAGGATTCCGCTGGGACGGCGCCGGCAAGCACTGGTACAAGGAAGCCTCCACAATCCAGTAATCTTTTTTCACTCAATATTTGCAACCCGACAGGGGAGGATATAACGAAATCCCTTGTCCGGGGATCCGTGTGTCCTCCCCGATTTTTCTTGAGGAGACAACACATGGATATCCAGACCACCCTGCTGACAAGCCTGCGCAAGCTGGCTGAGCAGCACACCATCGAAACACTTGGCGATCGGCGAGAATATCTTGGCGCATCCGATATCGGCTATTGCCCGAGAAAGGTCATTCTCGAAAAGATCCATCCAGGTGAACATGACCTTGCCACCCTTCTCCGCTTTCAGCGGGGACACATGGCCGAGGACATCATTGCCAGGGCATTTGCCGCCGCCGGATATAACAACTTCGAGCGACAGGTGGAAATCGTCCTGCCCGGTGATGTTCCCATCAAGGCCCATATCGACTTTGTTTTCACATCCCAGGTTCACAAAATCAAATCCATTCTGGAGATCAAGAGCACCAGCAGAATCCCTGACGGACCGTACAGCTCATGGGAGTCTCAGCTCTATATCCAGATGGGCGCTCTGGCCAGGCAGTACCCCGAGTATTCCATCAAGGGTGCGGTGCTGACGCTTGACCTTGCCCATGGCGAGGTGGCGTTTTTCAACGGCTATGAACCCCGGGAAACGATTTTCAATGGACTCCTGGAACGGGCCGGAACCATCTGGTCCCATTATCAGGCCATGCTTCGGGGCAATGATCTTGTCCGGGAAGGCGTAGAGCTTGAAATGAAGACAGAGGTCAGTCCGCTCTGCGGTTTTTGTGACCATATCACAACCTGCCCCCGGTTTGAGACAGAAGAGGTCCCGGAACTGGAAAATGTTGTTGAGGTGTTGCAGGAGTTGCAGACCAGGGAGAAGAACGTGCAAGGCGAGATCAAGAAAATAAAGACGCATCTTCTGGCCGTTGTGGAACAGAAGGGTCCGATCAAATCCGGTGGTTGTGTTTTACGAAAAGCAACCCGGAGCAGGAAATATCTGGACATGGATCGGCTGGAAGCCTTCCTGGCTGAAAGCGGTGCTGTTCTGGATGAATATCAGGAAGATCGGTCGTTCTCCTTTCTGGTGATACGAAAGGCCAAGGCTGCATAGATAAGAAAGAAAAAATCCCACTCCGGGGAAATCAGTTCCCCATGGTGGGGATCATTATTTCTCCGGATTTTTTGTAATCCACTCAATCCAATGGAGGAATGACATGAACAAGGCAATGGTAATCGGAAATTTAGGGAGTGCCCCCGAAGTACGCTACACCCGGAACGAAACCCCGGTGGCAACATTTTCCGTTGCAAGCACCGAGCGGTGGAAAGATTCCAACGGCAACAAACAGGAACATACGGAGTGGCATCGTGTTGTTGCCTGGGGCAAACTTGCCGAGATCTGCGGGGAACACCTGAACAAAGGCGACAAGGTCTTTATCGAGGGCAAACTCCGCACCCGGAAATGGGAAGATCAGGAAGGCACAACCCGCTACACCACCGAGATCAACGCCAGGGAACTGGAAATGCTTGGTGGCCGGCAGGATGGCGCTGGTTCTCCGCCGCAAGATGATAGTGTTGAACCGCCCATGCCTGATGATGTCCCGTTTTAATCAGAACAGCAAAAACTGAAAAAAAATCCCGGTGACGACAAGTCTCTTCCTGTTTCCAGGGCCGGGGTTATCATCAAACCCATCAGGGGACAAAACACCCCCTGGGGAGTCTTGTCTCCTGATATCTTTATTTATTATAGGAGCAAGACCATGGGAATACAACACAACGAACGATCCCTGCGAGCATCCACGCTTGTCGATGAATACTGCGCCTTGAAGGGTGAGCATGATTGCCTGGAAAGCGCAATAACCGACCTGATTACCGATGTGCTTATCCTTGCCCAGGTGGAAGGAATAGACATCAATAGTATTTGCAGGATGGCGGAAATCCACGTTTCTGCTGAAACCGCTGCATACAGGGAGGTGGCATAATGGCAAGGCTTGGATCCCAGGCAAAGGCTGGCTTTTATCCGACTCCGGATGCGGTCTGCGAGTTGCTGAAGGCAAAGATCAATTTTATGGATGGTGCCCGGCTGCTTGATCCATGCTGCGGAAAGGGAAAAACCCTTTCCCGGCTGCAGACGGCGCACCAAATTTGACCACCCATGGAATAGAGCTGGATCACCAGAGAGCCCACGAGGCCAGGTCACGGTTGACCAAGGTGCTGTGGGGAGATGCATTGACGGAAATGCAGGTTTCACCCAACGCCTTTGGCCTGCTCTACCTGAACCCGCCTTATGATGATGGTGTTTCCGATGGCGCAAAATCGCAACGGCTGGAAGTTCAGTTTCTGCGTCGCTATTTAGGCACCCTGCAGCAGGGAGGCTATCTGGTTCTGGTTATCCCCTATTACATTCTTAAACACTGCGCCAAACCCCTGGCCCGGTATTTCAAGGTTCAGGTGCTTGGCTTCCCGAAAGATGAATTCCAGGCTTTCAGGCAGTGTATCGTGTTTGGCAGAAAGAAACTGCTTGTTCCCAAAGAGGAAACAGAGCAGACCCAGACCCATTTGAAAGAGTTGGCGGCTATGGAGCCGGATGATTTTATGGATGAGGTTGAGACGCTTGAGTGTATTGCTCCGGTGTCCATTACCGTTCCAACCCCGGTCAAGCCGCTGACCACTTTCATGGCGAGAAACATCGATCCGCTGGAGGCAATTCCCCTTGTTCGCAAGGCCGGGATTGTAAAAAATGTGCTGGCGGAACTGACGCCCAGGAAAAACAACGAGATCCGTCCATTGACCCCGCTGGAAAACGGCCACCTGGCCCTGATGCTGGCAGGCGGTTACATGAACGGCGCCATTGAAAAGGATGGCCGGCAGCTGGTTATCAAGGGCGTGGTGCACAAGTCCGAGAAGGTTATCAATGTTCGCGAGAACGACTCGGGCGAAGGCTCCATTACCACCAGGGACCAGTATATCCCGACCGTCAAGGTCATTGACATGCAGACCGCTGAGCTGATCACGGTCCAGTAGGAGGTGATGACCATGAACCATAACTACCTGAAAATTCAGGCGGCCGGTTTTGTCACCTATTGCGATGCCCTGATTGCCAGGGCTACGGGTACAGAACTGCTTGCCTGTTTCTTAAGCCTTATCGGTACCCCGTCCAATGTGAAGGCATTGTCCGCTATTTTGTACGGCGGCGATACCTGCCGGGTCTCAAGCCTGAATGATCCTGTCCAGGAGTTTGAATTCCCGGGACCGGTACGAACAAGCCGTGAACTTGGTTTTCCAGGCGGCTTGCGGAGTTGCCGAACCAGAAAGATCGGTGATACCGTCAACAAGGTACTGGTGAGTACGGATTATTTTGCACAGGGCTCGGCTCCATCGGACAAATCAGGACAAACCGCATTTGTCTATGGGCCGGACATGCCCACCATACTGGATCGGGCATTTCTGTTGCTCGATGCAGCCACCACCATTCCCCTCAAACCGGAGTGGCAGGGTTGGCTGTGGGACGAGGTGCTGCAGCCTGA
>DRLX01000141.1 GCA_011322715.1 Desulfobulbaceae bacterium | reverse complement strand
CCTGTTTTCTCTACGAGAGCAACCTGTGGCTCAGTGATCAGGTCGGCGGCCGGATTGCGCATCCGCAGCCGGATGGTAAGCCGTTACGGGCGAAAAATATTCAGGTTGCCCAAGCGTATCTGTCGGCTGTTCAGGCAGAGGTGGCGGTTGAAAAATGGGCGGTCGGACGAAAAAAGATCCGCGGAAAAATTGGCAAAAAGCGCAACTGGCTTGTTGCAAGGGAGTTACGCCGTGGCATGCGGGTCAGGCATAGGGTGTTGGGGCCCGGTACGGTCAGGTCTATTGCTCATGGCCAGGGGGTGGTTACCGTGGAGTTTGCCGATAATAATCTGCAGAATCTGGTCATTAATCTGGCAAAATTGCGGCCTGTGGCTGCAAGAAAATGATACGGATGGTGTTTTGCCCTATTGCGCTTTCAGCAGATGCAGGCCCTGGGCGATGAGCCCGATCTCAACCTCCATGCCGGGGGCCGGTGAAAAGGGGAGATGGTTTATTTCCCGTTGCGAACAGGAGGTGTGGATAGTGGTGTTGTCGGCAAGGGCAAGTTTGATGTCAACTCGGTCGCGCCACTGGTTTATGGCGGCAATTCGCGCCATTCCCCGCCAGCAGTATAATTTCTCAATCTGTACGGGTGCAATTTCCACAGCCTGGTCCGGAAAGGTGAGCAGAACGTCGCCTGCCTGTTCAGGATCCGGCTGCAGGAAATCCCGATTGAGCCTTCCCAACACCTGTACTTCAATCATGCCCTGTTTCGAGACCTGGGCCGGGAGGAAATTTTTCAATCCCATGAGTTCGGCGACAAATTTTGTTTTCGGCCGTCGTGCAATTTCCTCTGGTCTCCCTTCCTGTACAATCCCGCCATTGTGCATGACCGCCATCCGGTCGGCGAGAAAAAAAGCCTCATCAAGGTCGTGAGTTATGTGAAAAACAGTGATGCCCAGTTGCCGGCGGACCCGTTGCAATTCTTCCTGCAGACGGTTTCTGGTCAACCGGTCAAGCGCGCTTAACGGTTCGTCCAGCAGGAGCAGTGCTGGTTCGAGCACCAGGGCCCGGGCCAGGGCCACCCGTTGGCATTCACCCCCGGAAAGGTTTTGCGGCAGTCGTTTAAGCAGGTGGCTGATTCGGAAAAATTCCGCCATCCGGTCGACCTTTTGTCTGATTATTTTTTTGTCCGTCCCCCGTATTTGCAGGCTGAAGGCGATGTTATGGAAAACGGAAAGGTGGGGAAAGAGGGCATAGTCCTGGTAGACCATGCCGAAATGTCGTTTTTCCGGAGCAGTGGCGGTGATATTTTCCCCGGCAAGAAAAATTGTTCCCTGCTGTGGCCGCTTCAGGCCGGCAATTGTTTCCAGGAGAACGGTTTTACCAGCCCCGGTGGGACCGAGGATGACCCGGTACTCTCCCTGACGGATATGGAGATTGATTGACTGGAGTGAAAATCCGCCGATCTGCAGGCTGATATCGTCAAGATGCAGCATGTTTAGTCCTCCTGCCTGCGTGCCGCCATCCACCGCAGTCCCGCAAAGACGACAAGGCAGATGAGAATAAGGAGCACGGCCACGGGCCGGGCATATTTGAGACCGTAGGATTCAAAGCGTTCCCAGATAAGGACAGGTGCCACCATGGGATGATAGGCCAGGATAATGACCGCCCCGAATTCGGATATGCCCCTGGCCCACATCATAATGGCTCCGGAAACAATGGCCTGTCGGCATAGAGGCAGGGAGACGTGGAAAAATACCTGTCGGGGCGAGGCGCCAAGGGTGCGGGCAACCTTTTCCAGCTTGGGATCCACGGCCAGAAAACCATCCCGGGCCGCATTGACGAGAAAGGGCATGGAAACATAGGCCATGGCCAGACTGATGCCCGCCTCGGTGCCGACAAAGGAGAGTCCCATTTTTGCAAAAAGTCCGCCGACAAGAAATTTTCTGCCGTAGATCATCAGGAGGGCAATACCCATTGCGGTGTGCGGTATCATAATCGGCAGGTCGACCAGTCCCTGGAGAATACTTTTGCCGGGGAAAGACCACCGGGCCAAAAGATAGGCCAACGGTATCCCCAGCAGGAGCCCGGCCAGGGTTGCCCACAGGGAGCAACGCAGGGTGAGAAGAATGGAGGTGTAAACTTCCCTGTCCGCGAGGGTGGCGCGGAGGACACCGGGATCGGAGCTTGCGATCATATTGATCAGCGGCAGGGTCAGGAGCAGCAGCAGGGTGATGGCTACTGCGGTCAGGCCGATGCGAAAGCTCCTCATGCCAACTCCGTTGTTGTCGTTTTGTCGGGGGGCATGATCAATGGGTTATCTGGATATCGTTTTTCAGCCAATCGAGCAGCGCGTCCGTCCTGCCGCTCATCCGTACCGGCCACAGGGGAGGCTGCCCGTTTTTTTGCATTATCGCCCGTCCTTCCGGGCCGATAAGAAAGCGTATAAAGGCGGTTGCCGCCTCGCGGTTGGGAGCGTTTGCGCAGATCGTGATGCCGTACAGCATGGGTTTGCCGGTTTTTGTGATATGTTCGCCCGGTTTTTTGCCCGATATTTTGATGGATGCCTGGGCGTAATATTTTGCCATGGCAGCGGATTTCAGGTTAATTGCATCAGGCAGGGTGACAAAGGGCATGTGGTGTTGCTCGGCAATTGAGCGGTAGATAAAGAGGTAGTCAAGCTCGCCGCTTTCTAAGAGCGCCATTAGATCGGTTTCCTTGGGACGGATATTTTTTTTCGGGCAGTTTTTTTGTAATTTTTCGTATAAGCCGGGCTGGTTATAGTATTGCTCCGCAAGCTGCCAGACCAGTTGGGAGCGATAACCGCATGGATCAGCATTCGGGTCGGAATGCCCATACCGGACGTCTTTTCGCAGCAAAATCTGCGGCCAGTTTTTTTCATTGATTTCCCCTGCATACTTTGAGTCCGGTCGATACATAATGGCCATTTCATTGGTGGCAAAGGCAATGTCCCAGTCGGCAAATTTGGGTATCAGCAGATTGTCGATCACCGTGTAATCGGCAGATGCCATCACGTCGCAGGGCTTGCCCAGGTCAATGATTTTGCGGGCACAGGTGCGGGAACCGGCGGCCTCCCGCAGGATATGTACTTCAGGATATTT
>DRLX01000140.1 GCA_011322715.1 Desulfobulbaceae bacterium | reverse complement strand
GGTCACCTCGGTTGACCACAGGGCATCGGCACCGGCGGCCGCTGCGATGGCGGCAATTTCCCAGGGGGCATTACGAAAAACCATAATGCCGGTGGTAAGCGCCGTCAGTACACCTGGCTGCGGCCATTGATAGCGATTGGCCCGATGATAAACGACCTGGATTTTATAGTCGACCACCAGGCTGTCTTTGTCTTTTTTTGCCCTGGTCGGTACACCGAAATTCACTAACTGACTGGTGAGCAGATCATTGAAAGCCTCGTCAAAGGCAAAGGTCCCTTCCTTCCCGCAGCCTGCCGGTTGGCCGCAACTGTGCTTGACATAGACCGGCGTATCCAGATATCCACGGCTAACCAAAACGGAGTTTATCTGATCGGCAACGTCATTTGCCAACACCTGCCAATGGTAGGCGGCCTGCATTTTCTGTTGCTGACTGAAGGAATAACTACTCGGCTGCGGAATACGGGAACAACCAGCCACAAGAACAACAGCCAGACAAAGTAACCAACGCTTTCCCATATTCTCTCCCCTGTTCAATTTCTCATCCCAAGCTTGGTTTGCGGAACCGGCGCTCCAGACCCTTTTGGGGCTTATCTCAACCGGATGCAATACAAAAAGTGGTGAAAAAAAATTGCCGCTTGAATGCACTTTTTTAAACCGCAGAATGCCGAACAAGAAATTTCGAATTACGAAATCTGTCCTTCTTTATTCGAAATTCCTTGTTCGACATTCGACATTCAAATTAATTCACCAAGTCAATATCTTATCAAGATGGTCAACTTGTCACTTTTTTATTGCGCCCATCTCAACCAAACCGGGTGCAGGTTGCGACTCGCCCCGGAGTAAAACACCGTAGTTGCAAGTTTTTACAAGGCCATCAGATGTATAACTTATACTACCATAGGTATCGGCAGGTTGGCGAATGGAATATAGTGTTTTTTCATCGGACTACGTGTTTAACCCGCATATTTCACGAGCGATCTGCTGCAAGGCCTGAAAATACCATGTCTGCTGCGTCACAGCGCAAAAAGGATTCCTCGAAATATTTCAATATGTCTGCGGACCTTTTTGCGCTGTTCCTTGCATTCATACCATTTTCAGGCCTTTCGCGACGAACTTTGTGAAACATGTGGGTTAACTCTGCCGACTCTGCAATCAGAGCAGATTATTGAGACGGGTTTCAAGCTCGGAAGCCGGTACGGCACCCACCACCTGGTCCATGACCTGACCGTTTTTGAAAAAAATCAGGGTCGGTACCCCCCGGATTTGAAACTGGGCCGGGGTCATCTGGTGACGGCTGGTATCCATTTTACAAATCAGCGCCCGTCCTGCATACTGGCGGGCGAGAGCGGAAATGACCGGTGCCAGCATTTTGCAGGGGCCGCAGGTCGGGGAATAAAAATCGACAAGCACCGGCATGGTCGTTGACCCGAGGACCTGCTGAAAGTTATGGTCGCCAAGCTCGATAACTTCCCCACTCTGACCGGTCCGGGCGAGAGGGGTCCCGCAACGTCCGCATTTCGGCGTCAGATGCTGCTTGTCCGCCGGTATCCTGTTTTTTGCCCCGCATGATGGACAAATCACTATGGTGTCACTCATATCTTTCTCCCTGATACTTTTTTTATCCGAAAATAGCCCACGAATTGATGCCGTTTCGGACTATTTTCATCATTCGTTGTAGCTGTGACCTGAAAATCCGGTCCAGCCATGCTGGTTTATCTGTCGGGTGGCCTGTAAATATGATTACGCACATTCTCACCTGGACACAATATATGCACAAGCGGACAATCGTCCAGTCCCTGTCTGAAAAATTCCGCGGCCATGACTCCTCAGGTGGTCAGCACCCGGTAGACTTCCGGCATCTTTGCGGGTAATTTATTGACATCATCAATAAAAATATAATTATCCCGGCCATACATGTGGGCCATGTAATCATGGGCGTGTTGATCTATGGTTATACAGAAGGGATGAATACCGGCCGACCTCGCCTCAAGCAGGGCATGGCGTGTATCTTCAATGGCATATTCGCCCTTGTAATCGTCATAATCCTCAGGCTTGCCGTCGGACAGCGTGATCAGCAGGCGAATACGGGCATCCACCGTCTGGAAAAGCGATGTCATATGCCTGATCGCAGGCGCCATCCGGGTATATTCACGGGGGGCTATTGCCCCGATCCGTTGCCTGACCTCCTCGGTGTACATCTCGTCAAGATGCTTTATATGAAACACTTCACAACGTAGACGACGCATGCCGGAAAAACCATAAACCCCGTATCGGTCACCCAGGGTTTCCATGGCTTCACAGAGCAGTACCAGTGATTCTTTGATCGCCGTGCCCACCCAGCCTTCGGTCGAGTTGGACATATCGACAAGAAAGAGAACAGCGATATCCCGTTCATCCCGTTGCAGACGAATAAACAACCTGTCCGAAGGCGGCAGACCGGCCTTGGTGTCGGCCAGGGATTCTACCAGGGCGTCAAGATCAATATCGTCACCATCGCGCCGTCTTCTAAGGAACCGCTCCTGGTTACGCATCATCTCAAACTGATGCCGCAGGCGAACAATCCGGCCATGGTACCGGGCAAGGGTGACGGGAACGAAATTAGAGCGCACCGGCACAATTTCCTGCTCGGAAAGCATACACCAGTTTTTTCGAAAACCGTTTCTACGGTAATCCCATTCGTCATAACTCTGCGCATGCACAACAGCCTTTCCATCCGCATCCGGTCCACCGCCTGGTCCATCAGCCATGGAATGCCCTGCCCTGCCGACGGCGCTGGTCACGAAACGTTCCGGCTTCATATCAAAGAGATCCAGAGCACGGGCCATCTCCTGCAGATCATCCGGCAGTTCGGATGACTCATTTCCTATTCTCAGATAAAAAGTTTCCTTCGCATCTTCCTTCGGCTCTGCGGGTCGGCGATCAAGAACAATGATCCTGTCGCCCACGGCCTCGCTGCCACCCTCTTCCTTTTCCCGTCCTGACTCAACACGTTCCCGGGCTTCCGGCAGGTGCAGGAGGTGCAGGGACAGAGCCTCGACGAACGTATCACTGATTATCTTACCCTGCTGCTCCCGTGCCGTATACACGCCAGTCAGATGCAATTCTCCCTGGAAGATGAGCGGCGGAGAAATGTAATCTTCCTCTTCCCGGGCGGTCGGCTCATACAACAGACGACTCAAACGAAGACTGTCCTGTGCCGAAGCGTTTACACGGCCAAGCTCCTTGACGACATCTTTAAGCCGGATCGTGGTTTCTGCTGCATCCTGAACAGGCAGACAGCATGCCCGATCCAGCTCGGCAAGCAGTCCTTTTGACTGATCAGGAGAGAGTGATGCATGCAAAATCCGGCGGATACGCTCGGTTGCCCGCATAAGGCCCGGTAATTCCCTGTGTAGAAAAAATCCTGCCCGTAGGGTTTCCAGACCGTGGTACAGGCGACCAACCAGGACGGGATCAGGGAATGAATCGAAGAAATGTTGCAAATATTTTTCCGCCTGCCCTCTGCTTTCCGGTAAAGGGGCAGGGAAAAAGGTACGCATTTGGCAAAACGCCCATTGGTAGGCAACAATAAGCTTGTACAAGAGGATGTTATCTTCTCTGGCGGGCAGTTCATTCAGCTCATGGGGCAGATATATAGTCCGAGTGTCGGTATACACAGTCCGGGCCGGGGCGAGTTCAAGATCAGCTCCGGACAAGCCCTGGATATAGGGCAGCATCCACCCCTGGATTTCCTGCAGGCGGGCGCCGCTTTCTCCGCGTAAATGACAGACGTAATTGCGCTCCACATCGGTCATGAACTGCTGTGCGGCCCGCAGGCCGCCTACCTCATAATGGTCCAGGGTTTCATTCACCCATGCGGAAAGTTCCGCCTGCTCAATACAGGTCAATGCCTGGGTCACCTGGCCGAGATAGTTATAGCACAGGGAATTTGAAACAGGCCAGATGACGGGCACCTGGGCCAGGATGGCATCAACGGCCGGTTCATTGACCAGGTGCTCAACAGCATCCTCCACCTCCCAGCTGTTGGGAAGATCCGGGGCCACCAGTTCAAAAAAACGGGCTGTCAACTGTTCAAGATTCATACCTGGATTCCGAGGTCATATGATGCCGAACCAAAGTCGAGGTGACGGTAATGAAGACAAAAGAGACTAAAATAGAGAACCGGCCATCTCATCGATGGCGGCCAGCAACTCGGGATCATCGGTCAGGGACAGGGTTACCGCCGAACGGCATGCCACCCGAATATCAATACCCTGGTCAACCAGTTTCCCCACCTGAATAAGCAGCCTGGTGCTTGCGCCTTCAGCCAGGCCGGAATCCCTCAGGCTTCTGGTCATGACGGCAAACCGGACCAGCAGTCGGGCAAGCTCCCGCCCTACTCCACCCTCCCGACAGACGATCTCGGCCTCATGCTCGGCATCTGGATAATCAAAGGCCAGGGAAACAAACCGCTGCCGGGTTGAAGGTTTCAGATCCTTGAGTACGGACTGATAGCCGGGGTTATAGGAAACGGCCAGCATGAATTCGGGCGGAGCGGACAACAGTTCACCCCGTTTTTCAATGGGCAGTTCCCTCCGATCATCGGCCAGCGGATGAATAACCACGGTCGTGTCCTTGCGGGCCTCGACAATTTCATCCAGATAACAGATGGCCCCGGCCCGAACCGCCAGAGTCAACGGTCCGTCCATCCATACCGCCTCGCCGGCCCGAATGAGATAACGACCCACCAGATCGGAGGTGGAGAGATCGTCGTGACAGGAAACCGTTATCAGGGGCCGTTCCAGTCGCCAGGCAAGATACTGCATGAATCTGGTTTTGCCGCAACCGGTCGGGCCTTTGAGAAGAATCGG
>DRLX01000139.1 GCA_011322715.1 Desulfobulbaceae bacterium | reverse complement strand
AATTTCCTCTTTTTCAATACCCTGTAGGTTGATGGCCGTCCTGTGCCCGGCCTCAATGACGTCCATATCATTACCGTGTACCTGGATTCCGCGAATTTTCGCCGTGACCTCTTCAGGATAAAACATCAGTTCATCACCGACGCTGATACGACCTGAAAGAGAAGTGCCGGTAATAACAGTGCCGAAACCCTTCATGGAAAAGACCCGGTCAACGGCAAGACGAAAGGGACCGAATTCTTCCTGGAAATGAATATGGCCGACTTTTTTATCGAGTTCCTGCCTGACCGCTTCCATTCCTTCGCCGGTGGTCGAGGAAACACTCAAAATGGGTGCATCTTCCAAAAAGCTGTCACGGAAAAATTCCTGGACCTCTTCTTCCACCATTTCCAGCCATTCCGGTTCGACCATGTCTTTTTTGGTCAGGATAATGAGACCGTCTTGAACGCCGAGAAGTTTGCAGATATCAAAATGCTCGCTGGTCTGCGGCATGATGCCTTCATCTGCAGCGACAATAAAGGCAACCATATCCATACCGGCTGCGCCTGCCACCATGTTGCGGATGAATTTTTCATGACCCGGAACATCGACAATGCCGAGCCGATGGCCGCAGGGAAGATCAAGATGGGCAAAGCCGAGTTCAATGGTGATGCCGCGCTTCTTTTCTTCTTTGAGGCGGTCGGTTTCAATACCGGTCAGCGCTTTGATGAACGAGGTCTTGCCATGATCGACATGGCCGGCGGTTCCAAGGATTATTTCACGCATACGGGACAGAAAATTTACAGATAGGGATTGTTGCGGGCCTCATCGCCAATGGTTGAGCGTAAGCCGCCATAACCGTGTCCGGGCCAGACAGTCGTTTCCGGGGGCAGGGTCAGCAGTTTTTCACGGATGGATGCGGACAACTCCTCCATGGAACCGCCTGGGAAGTCGGTGCGACCAACGCCGCCGACAAACAGGGTATCGCCGGTGAAACAGTCGGGCGCGTTATAGAGACAGATGCCGCCGGGCGTGTGGCCGGGTGTGTGCAGCACCTGCAGGGATTCATTACCCACGGTGATGATATCACCGTCTTTAACCAGGATATCGGCCGGCGGAGATTCCGCCAGTCCCAGCATGGAAAAATATTTTTTGATGTCAGGGGCTGAAAAAAATTCGGCATCGTCTTTATGCATGACGATTTTTGCACCGGTGGCCTCCTGAATCGGTCCGTTGCCGCAAACGTGGTCGGGATGCCCATGGGTGGCAATGATATATTCCACCTGCAGATTGTCTTTTTTGCAGGCATCAAGTATTCGGTCCTCATCACCACCCGGATCAATAACGGCTGCTTTATGTGTTGCTTCACAGGAGACAATATAACAGCAGACGCCCATCATTCCGACGGTCAGTTGTTGGATTTTCATATCGTGTCTGTTTGTTGGATAGGATATGGATGCCGGCGTGGTGGCGTTGGCGATATTGGGCGGATACCGTGAAGGCATCCGCCCTTTAAGCGTTGTGTCTTAAGGCACCCTTGAGTCTTAACAGTCGCATTTGCCGGGATCACATCCTCCACCGCCGCATCCGCAGGTGGAGCTTTCCCCGGCCATGGTGTTGAGGCTGACGCTGCCCTGGGGCGGCATTCTGTTTTCCACGGCCTCAACAACATCGGTAAAGGCCTTGGTCGCAGGGGTTTCTTCGTCCGAGGAAAGGTAAGGCGTTCCCGTGTCTCCGGCAATAACAACCCGGGGATCCATGGGTACCCGGCCAAGGAAGGGGAGATCAAAATCGCGGGCCGTCTTTTCACCGCCACCGGAGCTGAAAATGTCAACAGTTTCGTTGCAATGGGGACAGATAAAACCGGACATGTTTTCTATGACCCCTACAATGGGCATCTCCACGGTTTTGCAGAAGTTGATCGATTTACGGACATCGGCCAGGGCCACTGCCTGCGGCGTCGTCACAACCACCGCCTTGACTCCGGGAATGGTCTGGGCAACCGACAGGGGCTCGTCCCCTGTGCCGGGAGGTGCATCAACGATCAGATAATCCAGTTCGCCCCAGTCCATATCGGCGACAAACTGCCTGATGGCCTGGATTTTCAGTGGACCACGCCAGATGATCGCGTCATCACGATCTTTCATCATGTATTCCAGGGAGACAACCTTGACATTTTCATTATAAATCAGCGGTGGAACCAGGTCGCTGGGATTTTTCGGCGGCTCGAGTTTGCCGTTCAGGTTCAGCATCCGGCAGACATCAGGACCGTGCAGATCGACATCCATCAGGCCTACCTTATGGCCGCGACGGGCAAGGCCGAGTGCCAGATTGACGGCAACCGTTGATTTGCCGACCCCGCCTTTACCGCTCATGACCAGAATTTTATTTTTGATCTTGCCTAAAGATTTGGTAATGGCAATATCCTGCTGCGCAAGATGTGCATCGGCTGAGTTGCAGCTGCTCTGGCCGTCGGATCCGCAGGATCCTCCACATGAACTACCCATGATAACCTCCAGTTATAACGTATAAGATAAATAAAATATGCACCTTCCACGGTGGCTTTTAATGTGTGATGGCGTCATCAAAACTTCGATCTATTATGTTTTTCCTGATTACCACTAAAGCTCAGCTTGAATGAAATCAGGGATACCATCGCTTTTCTTGAAAAAATTAATTGACCTAAAATCAGTCATAAGCGCTGATAAATGCGATTTGAGATTATAGCTGTAGCGATGTTATCCCTCGTTGCTGAGGAATGGTGGTAATCAAATTGTTTTTTACTGAGCCATATTGACGCAGGTCGTGACTTTACAAAAGTCAAATATAAGGGAATTTCTCAAAAAGGCAATACGTTCGGCGGATTGAGCCAACCGTAAAGAAAAACAGCTCCATCTGTTACAGCTCAATGATTAAATCAGGCTGGAGTAGTTGTTCTTTATTCGAAAATTGCCCATGAAGTATTGTTGCCCCGGCCTGTTTTCATTCTTGGTTGTGGCTGAGGCCTGAAAATTTGGTCCGGCCATGCTGATTTATCCTTAATACCGTTGCCGGTCTCATACTTTAATTATGGCAAATTGAAAAGCAATGAAAAAAATATAATTATTTCGCCGCCGCTGTTTGACAAAAATAGAACGTATTTTTAAAGAGTTGTTGGTGATGATCGTCATCGCCGCCGTTTACCGCTCTTGACGAAAGGCTTAGAGTTACCTTTTTGTTGATAATTAATTGCCGGAAAAGTTATAGTGCTTATCTATATTTTATAATTCTGTGTTTTATAATCGGGCTTTTTAATCAGTACCCAGTCGGGCCGCTTGTGCGTCGATGCAGCTTTTGCGAGGATGTTATGGATCGTTTCAGTGAAAAGCTTGTTCAGGAATTAGAGGCAATGCAGCAGCAGACAGGCCGTATGCTGCGCAATATGTCGCTGGCCAGGATGGTCCCCATGGAAAGTGGTTGCTGGCAGCCACCGGCTGATATTTACGAGGCGGAGGCGGAAATTTATATTTATTTTGATCTGGCCGGAGTTGTGCTTGATAATCTGGAGGTTATCGTCGGCGAACATCAGGTCCATATCAATGGTGTCAGACAACTGCCTGTTCATGGAGCCATTGCCTGTGTCCATCAGTTGGAGATTGAAATCGGCAGATTTGAAAGGGTGTTATCCCTGCCTGCCGTGATCGACGTCGATGGGGCCTTATCGTCCTACCGCGACGGTTTTTTGGTCCTTACCCTGCCTAAAAGACAGAAAAAGGGTCGAGTCTGCATCCAGGTGCATGGAGGAGAATAGCAATGACTGAAAAAACAAGAGAGGAAAAACCGGTTGATCCGTTAACCCTGCCTGTTCCGGATGTCCTGCCCATACTTCCCCTGCACGGTTTTGTTTTTTATCCCGGCATGGGCTTTCCTTTGCAGATCGGCAGTGAATCATCAAAAAAACTTGTCGATGAGGCCCTGTTGGGTGACCGCATGGTCGGTCTGGTCCCCGGACGCAAGGAAAAACCCGTCACTGAGGAGCTGGGTGCCGATGATCTCTATCAGGTTGGTGTTATCGGCTATATCCATAAACTGACCAAGGCCGAAGAAGGCTATTATCAGGTACTGATCAGCGGGACTAAAAAGATTAAAATACTTGAATTTACCCAGGTCGATCCCTATCTCCGGGCCAAGGTGGAAGAGGTGCCCATGGAGAATAAGGAAAATAAAAAGATCGAGGCACTGATACTTAATATTCGCAATCAGTTTCAAAAGCTGGTCAAGCTTACCCAGCTGCCTCAGGAGATGCTGGCCACGGTCAATGCTCTCAGCGATCCCTTTCATATCGCCTATCTTGTTACCTCCCAACTTAATCTTAAACTTGATGAAGAACAGAAAATTATTGAGATTCGCGAGCTGGATGAGCTTCTGCATCAGGTCGCCCGTCATTTAAATAACCGCCTGGAAACAGCGGAGATGAGTGATGAGCTGCAAAAATCCATGAAAAAGGACATGGATAAGAAACAGCGTGAATTTTTTCTTCGTCAGCAACTGCAGGCAATTCGCAAAGAGCTGGGTGAAGGGGACGACGAGAAGATAGAAATCAAGGATCTGCGTGATCTGGCTGCGGAAAAGAAGTTGACTGAAGAGGCCCGTAAGGTTGTCGACAAGGAACTGGCCCGCCTGGAACGAATTTCTCCGTCTTCTCCGGAATACACGGTTTCACGCAATTATATCGACTGGATTCTTGACTTGCCCTGGCTGGAGTCGACGACGGATACACTGGACCTGGACAAGGCCCAGGAGGATCTGGATAAAGACCACTACGGTTTAAACAAAATAAAGAAACGCATCATTGAATTTCTGGCTGTCCGTAAGCTGAAAGAAGATATGCATGGTCCCATTCTCTGCTTTGTCGGTCCGCCGGGAGTGGGCAAGACCTCACTCGGTCAGTCCATAGCCGGGACTATGAATCGCAAGTTTGTCCGTATCGCCCTGGGCGGCGTCCATGATGAAGCCGAAATCAGGGGCCACAGGCGGACCTATATAGGCGCCCTGCCCGGACGCATTATTCAGAGCCTGAAAAAGGCCGGTTCCAATAACCCTGTCTTTTTGCTTGATGAGGTGGACAAACTCGGCAATGATTTTCGGGGGGATCCTTCTTCGGCCTTGCTGGAAGTCCTTGATCCTGAGCAGAATGCCACCTTTACCGATCATTACCTTGATATTGAGTTTGATCTATCCAGGGTTATGTTTATTGCCACCGCCAATGTGCTGGACACCATTCCCGGTCCCCTGCGGGACCGGATGGAGATCGTGGAGCTTTCAGGCTATACCGAACAGGAAAAAGTCGCCATTGCCAGGAGGCATCTGCTTGGTAAACAGCTCGAGGCCCACGCCTTGACTGAAGACGACCTGGAGATACCCGATGAAACCCTGCACCTGTTGATCAGGTCTTATACCCGTGAGGCAGGCGTACGTAATCTGGAGCGGGAAATAGCAGCTCTCTGTCGCGGGGTTGCTGCTGAAATTGCCAGAGGGCATATGGGAAAACGGGTAATTGGCGAGGATGATGTCTATGAAATGTTGGGACCGATTCGCTTTTTCCCGGAAATGAAGGCCCGGACCTGGGGTCCCGGTCTGGCGACCGGTCTTGCCTGGACCCCGGTGGGCGGTCAGATATTGTTTATTGAGTCTTCCGTAATGAAAGGCAAAGGCGGTCTGACACTTACCGGCAAGCTTGGCGATGTAATGAAAGAGTCGGCTACGGCCGCCCTGACCTATATTCGCTCCCATGCCGCCCGGCTTGGTATTGATGAGGATATTTTTTCCACCATTGACATCCATGTCCATGTACCCGAAGGTGCGATCCCCAAGGATGGACCCTCCGCCGGGGTTGCCATGGTCTGTTCCCTGGTCTCGGTGATTACAGGCAGGGCCGTGCGCCGGGACGTGGCCATGACCGGTGAAATCACTCTGCGCGGCGATGTTTTGCCGGTTGGCGGAATTGCGGAAAAGGTGCTGGCAGCGTTACGCTCAGGTATTCGCGAACTTATTCTTCCGGTGCTGAATGAAAAAGATGTACTGGAAATACCTGAGGATGTCAGGGAAGGGGTTGTGTTCAGATATCCTCATACCATTGAGGAGGTATTGGAATATGCTCTGGAAAAAGAAGATAAAAAATAAACAGTGGAAATCCCGGGAAAAATAGCGGAAGCTTTCCGGATGAAGGTGAACAGATAATGCTTGGCTGGTTTAAAAAGAAATTTTCCAAAAAGAAAAAACAGGAAGCGCCTCTTACGCAGGAATCCGTTCCTGAACAGGAAAACGTTGTTGCCCGCGAGGACGGGGAACCCTTCGATGGCTCGCCTGTTGACGACGCCACCGTAGAGACCCTGGAACAGGAGATTACCGAGCCGGTAGAAAAAGAGAAACATCCCGGTGAAGAATCTGGAGAAGATCAACAGGAAGCGCCTCTTACACAGGAATCCGTTTCTGAAGAGGAAAACGTTGTTACCCGCGAGGACGGGGAACCCTTCGATGGCCCGGCTGTTGACGAGGCCACCGTAGAGACCCTGGGGCAGGAAATTACCGAGCCGGTAGAAAAAGAAAAACATCCCGGCGAAGAATCTGGAGAAGATCAACAGGAAACGCCTCTTACGCAGGAATCCGTTTCTGAAGAGGAAAACGTTGTTACCCGCGAGGACGAACCCTTCGATAGCCCGGCTGTTGTCGAGGCCACTGTAGAGACCCTGGGGCAGGAAATTACCGAGCCGGTAGAAAAAGAAAAACATCCCGGCGAAGAATCTTGTTGTGTTACGGAGGAGCAGGAAAAGTCGCAACAGACATTCATTGCCGGCAGCGATGAAACGGTTGTTTCTGAACCTGTTGACGGGGAAATATCTGTTGAAGACACCTCTTCGGAGCAACCTGCAGTAAGTGCTGAGGAGGAGCCTGAAGAGGCCTTGCCTCTGAAAGAGTCTCTGTCTCGAGGAGAATCTCTGCTGCAGGAAGATGAGGTCCCGGAAGAAGAGACCCTGGAAGAGACACTGTCTGAGTTGATAGGCGAGGCGGAAAACGATGCTGCTTCACTTGAGGAACTGACTAAGGAGGCTGATCTTGGCATCGTTGATCAAACCCTGGAAGAGTTGTTGGCCTCGGACCAGCCGGATGATGACGACTTCAGGGTTCGGGATGTTGTCTCCGAAGAGGAGACTTCAACAGGAGAAGCGGAGGATACAGGACCAGGTGAGAGCCGGTTGCCGGAAATGGAGAGCCCGCCGGAAGGTGCAGCGGAAACAGAAGAAAAACTGGAGAAGATTGTTGACCAGCCGCTGGAGGAACTGCTGGCCGACGAGCAACCCGATGAAGTATCTGATTCGGAAGACTATTTGGCTGATGTCTCGGACCAGGAGACTGGTCAACCGGAGCTGGAAAAAGAACCGTCGCCGGATGAAAAATCCGTTGTTTCATCGGTTACCGCTGACAAGCCTACAAGGAAGTCCCTGTTTCAACGTCTGCAGGAACGGTTGGGAAAAACCAGGCAGGGGTTGCTCTACCGTCTGGATTCCATTTTTCTCGGCAAAAAGGAAATTGATGAGGATCTTCTTGATGAGTTGGAGGAAATTCTTATCACCTCGGATCTCGGAGTGGCGACCACCATGGATTTGCTGGATGCCGCCCGTCGGCAGGTAAAACGAAAAGAACTCAGCGATCCGCAGGCATTAAAGAAAATACTGCGTGATAAAATTCTCGGGTATCTGCTTGCCTCCGATCAACCGGCCGAACTGGTTATGCCGGAATCCGGGCCCTTTGTCATTATGGTCGTTGGTGTCAACGGGGTCGGCAAGACCACCACCATCGGTAAGATAGCCAATAAATTCAAGGAATCCGGCCAGTCTGTCCTGTTGATTGCCGCCGACACCTTTCGTGCCGCCGCCATTGACCAGCTCAAGATCTGGGCGCAGCGGGTAGGGACGGAAATTATTGCCCATAAGCCGGGTGCCGATCCTTCATCGGTGGTCTTTGACGGATTGGATTATGGTGTAACTAACGATTTTGACGCCATCATTATTGATACTGCCGGTCGTCTGCATACCAGTGTCAACCTCATGGAAGAACTGAAAAAAATTCGACGGGTTATTGCCAAGAAGATGCCGGGTGCACCACATGAGGTGTTGCTGGTCCTTGATGCTACCACCGGCCAGAACGGTATCTCCCAGGCCAAACTCTTCGGTGAGGCGGTGGGGGTCTCCGGTCTTGCTTTGACCAAACTTGACGGCACTGCCAAGGGTGGTATTGTTGCCAATGTCTGCCGTGAGCTGAAAATTCCCGTGCGTTTTATCGGCATCGGTGAACAGATGGATGACCTGCGGGATTTTGATGCCCATGAGTTTGTTGACGCCCTGTTTGCCGAAGAATCCGGCACCACGGACTATTCTGCTGCGGCTTGATGCCTTTCTTTCCCCTTTTCCTTCTCTTCTGATCAATGGAATATCGACAACCTAATCAACCGGGATGCGGCGGTTGTCTGCTCATCGCCGCTCTCCTGCTGCTGGTGACCGGCGGCGCTCCCGCCCTGATGAATTTTCTGGGCTTTCTTTTCTTTTCCGGCCTGTTCGGTTTTTTTCTCCTCATTGCCGCCTTTTACGGATTTTCCTATTATATTCGGCATCGGGTTTCCACCTATGAGTCCACCCAGACCGAAACCCACAGACAGTTTGTCTATCTGCTTGTGCATATCCTGGTCAAGATCGCCGAGATGGACGGCCATTTTACCAAGGCGGAACTGGCAACCATGACCAACTTCTTTCAGTACAATCTCCATTATGATACCGACCAGATGTACTGGGTCAAGCAGTTGATCAAGGATGCCCGTAATTCCGACGATGACATGAATGCGCTGCTGACCGAGTTTAAACAGAAGTTTGCCTATGAAGGCCGTTTGATTCTGCTGGAGCTTGTCTACCAGATCATTTATCTGAAAAAGCCGGTTGTAGAAGAGGAGTTACGCCAGGCACGAAATATTGCGGCATTTTTACAGATCAGTTCTTATGACCTCCGTAATATTGAGGCCAAGTACATGTATGGACGGCAGCAAAGCGCGACAACGGCCGCCCAGTCCGAAGAGCAATATTATGCTGTTCTCGGCCTTGAACAGGGTGCGGATTTTATCATGATAAAAAAGGCCTATCGCAAGCTGTCCATGCAGTATCATCCGGACAAAGTGGCACATCTCGGTGATGAGTTCAAAGGCGTTGCCGAGGAGAAAATGAAAGAAATTAATGCCGCCTATGATTATTTTAAGAAGAAGTTTAATGGTGGTTGAGCTGGTCCCGGCTATCGTGGCCTTACAGAACAAAAGCGGCAATAAAGAAGAACGCAGAAAAACTACGACATGAGGAAGCTATGACCGTTGCAAAAAAGATGCAGGCATTTGCCGAAAAATCATCCTGGATACGCAAAATGTTTGAAGAAGGGGCCAAGTTAAAAGCGGAATTCGGCGCGGAGAATGTCTTTGATTTCAGTCTCGGCAATCCGGACGTGCCGCCGCCCGCCAAATTTGCCGAGGTTCTGCAGGAGTTGGCTGCAGATGAAAAGCCCGGAATTCACGGCTATATGCCGAATGGTGGTTTTCCCTTTGTCCGTGAATCGCTGGCACAGCGCCTGTCGGCGGAACAGAAAGTCCCGCTATCCCAAGGTGATATCCTTATGACCTGCGGTGCAGCCGGCGGCTTGAACGTGGTTATGAAATCCCTGCTTGATCCCGGTGATGAGGTGATTATTCTGGCCCCGTTTTTCGTCGAGTATAATTTTTATGTGGATAATCATGGTGGCGTCACCAGGATTGTTGCCACCGATGAAGAGTTTAATCTTGATCTGGATGCCATCGAAGCCGCATTGACACCAAAGACAAAGGCAATCCTCATCAACAGCCCCAATAATCCGACCGGTCAGGTCTATTCCGCCGAATCTCTACAGGCGCTTGGGCAATTACTGGAAAAAGCGGGAAAGAAATGTTGCCGCAATATCTATCTCATCTCGGATGAGCCGTATCGCAAGATTGTCTATGACGACACCCTGGTGCCATCGGTGATGGCGGCTTCGACCAATGCCATCGTTGTTTCATCCTATTCCAAAGATCTTTCCCTGCCAGGCGAGCGGATCGGCTATATCGCCGTCCATCCAGATATGAAGGAAAAGGTACCCCTGCTTGATGCCATGACGCTTGCCAATCGGATTCTCGGCTTTGTCAATGCCCCGGCCCTGATGCAGCGGGTGGTCGCCCGGTTGCAGGACGAGCATGTGGACTGTTCGATCTATGCCCGCCGGCGGGAAGTGTTCTGTGATATCCTTGACCGGGCCGGTCTTGAATATGTGCGGCCCAGGGGCGCATTTTATCTCTTTCCCAAAACGCCGATAGCCGATGATGTGGAATTCTGCAGCATCCTGGCCGGGGAGAAGATTCTGGCCGTGCCCGGACGCGGTTTTGGCGCACCCGGTTATATTCGCCTGGCGTTCTGTATCGATGAGGAGGTTATTGCCCGTTCCAGCGATGCCTTTATCGCGGCAATGGCCAAGGCCAAGTAGGAGCGGATTCAGCCGCGAATGCTCGAGCCATGACCGAACGGTAATGGTATATTTGCGTGCCGGACGGCGCTTCATAGAAGATCTGATACGGGGGTATAATCTGCGGCTGTCCGCGCGGTACCCTATATCCTATCCGCCCGGCGGATGATATCACAGAGTTCCAGGGCGATGGTTGTTATCTCCTCCTTGTCCTCACCTTCGGCCATGACCCGGATGACCGGTTCCGTACCCGAAGGACGCACCAGGAGGCGGCCACGATTGCCCAGCTTTTCCTCCGCCTTTTTCAGGGCTTCGGGAAAACCCGGAATTTGTTCCGGAGCGATCCGGGTCGACATACGCACGTTTTCCAGTACCTGGGGATAGGAAGACATGATGGTTGCCAGCTCGGATAAGGGCTGTTTCTTTTTGATCATGATAGCCAGAAGTTGCAGCCCGGCCAGGATACCGTCACCGGTAGTGTTGTGATCAAGAAAGACCAGATGCCCTGACTGTTCTCCGCCGAAATTATATCCTTTGGCCCGCATCATCTCCACCACATACCTATCCCCGACCTGGGTCCTGACCAGATGCCCGTTCATTTTCTGCATGGCTTTTTCCAGGCCCATGTTGGACATGACCGTGGCCACCAGAGTTTTTTTCTTCAGTTTCCTGCGGCTCATAAGTTCTCTGGCGCAGATGGCCATAATATGATCTCCATCGACAATAGCACCGTGTTCATCACAGACGATCAACCGGTCGCCGTCGCCGTCAAGGGCCAGCCCGATATCAGCGCCAAGCTGCTTGACTTTTTCGGCCATCACCTCGGGGTGGAGCGCACCGCATTCATGGTTGATATTTTTCCCGTTCGGATCAACGCCGATCGTCGTTACCCGGGCCCCCAGTTCGGAAAAGACAAATGGCGCAACCTTGTACGTGGCTCCGTGGGCACAGTCAAGGACGATATGGAAATCATCAAGGGTGTATTGCTTGGGGAAGGTATTTTTCAAAAAGACGATATAACGGCCCTTGGCATCGTCAATACGGGAAGCCTTGCCGACTTCATCGGCGACCGGGCGCAGGGCGGCCATTTTTTGTGAGAAGATAAGGTCTTCAATATCAGCCTCAACCTCATCGGGTAGTTTAAACCCGTCGCCTGAGAAAATTTTGATGCCGTTGTCCTGAAAGGGATTATGCGAGGCGGAAATTACCACTCCCGCATCGGCCCGCATCGAGGTGGTGATAAAGGCAATGCCCGGGGTCGGCAGCGGACCGAGGATCTGTACATTGACGCCCATGGAGCAGATACCGGATGCCAGGGCGTTTTCGAGCATATAGCCGGACAATCTGGTGTCCTTGCCGATCACTATCTGATGCCCTTTGGCATGGTTTTTCACAATAAAGGCGATGGCCCGCCCGATCTGCATGGCGATTTCCGAGGTCATGGGATAAATATTTGCGACCCCGCGCACCCCGTCGGTTCCAAAGAGTTTTCGCATGATTCGTCCTTTGCGGTAAGGGATGGGTGGCGTTGCCTATCCCGTTTTCTTGCCGGTTGCTTTTTTTACTGGTTGTTTGTTGCGTGCTTTGATACGGCGCAGCGAAATTTTTTTCGGTTTAACCGAGATTATTTTGATCGGAACATGATGGGGTACGCTGACGCCGACAACTGTAACGTCAACCTTTTGATTTTTTTCTTTGATATTTTTCACTGAAGCCGATGCCCGAAACAGCATCGCCAGTTCCGGTGTATCACGGATCAGGTTTTCCGGAATGTCGGCTTCCACGGTCACCGTGCCGGGAATGGCAATATATTGTGAGTCAGCATTCCGGACATTTACCGGTATCCCGCGGACGGTTTTGCGCAGCATTCGTTCTTTCAACGTGATGTCAACGGTCACCACCGCCTCGCCGATGAGATTGAGCAGATCTTCACTCAGGTTGAGTTGCACCTGCAGGGAGGTTGAATGATCAAGGCCGTCAAGGTCTATCACATAGGTTTTCAGGGCCAGTTGGGAGTTAAGTATCTGCTGGGGGCCGGAAACCGTCAGCTTGTCGGGGCGCAGCTTGATCTTGCCGAGTTCATATCCGGGTGCCGGTTCCCCTTCAATGACCGGGTGAATGGGCAGGTTTTTCTGCACCAGCTTATCGATTAACAAAGTGGTATTGGCAGGTTGCAGGCGCAATACCTTGATCCCGATGGGAAAACGAATGGAATCCGCAGTGTTCTTGATGACCATGGTACCCGGCTTTGCTTTGGCCAGGTCAATAGCCCGGGTAATATTCTGCTGTCGGATGTCCTGAATCATGCTGCGTGGCCCGCGGACGGTAACTTCGAGGTCCTTCTTGTAATGATTGGCAATGACCAGATCGGCCGGGAGGTTGAGGATTTCAACGGGAATGGTCAGGGTGATGTCCACCTGGTCCTCGCCGACGACAAAGTACCAGAGAAAGATGGCCATAAACAGCGCCAGTATCTTGAGAGCACATTCCTTGGGACTCACCCTGCACAGGAGCCTGTCTACGAATGTTGTCTTCCTTTGAACCAGTTTTTCCATGAAGGCCCGGTGGGGTTATGATGAATGAAAATTTCCTGCATTCTGCTGCTTAATGCCTCTTCATCATGTAATGTGGTAATTTT
>DRLX01000138.1 GCA_011322715.1 Desulfobulbaceae bacterium | reverse complement strand
TTTGTTGGACGAAGCCGCTATCGCGGCAGGCATTTCAGTCCCTTTCTTTTTTTACATAATATACTGATTCCATCTCTTTTTGTAATGAAAAGTATATAATAAGGTAATTTGACATGCCTTTCATCTCAATATTACAAAAAGGAGGAATTTATGAACCTTAACCTGCCAGATGATCTGCAATTCAACAAGTATTACCAGAAACACCTTAAGTGTCTTAAGCTCCAAGGACTCAGGCCTAAAACCATTGATGCATATTCAAGGGCCATCAGGCGTATAGCAAATTATTTTGGATGTCGCATTGACAACCTTTCGTCTGATCAGCTCCTGGACTATTTCAATGACCTTCTGGATGCCCGTTCCTGGAGCGCTGTCAAGCTTGACCTGTACGGGCTGAAATTCTTTTACACCCATGTTTTGAATAAAACCTGGGATGATATCCCACTGGTAAAACCGCCAAAGACTACAAGGATTCCAGATATCCTGTCAGTAAAGCAGGTCAGCCAGCTCGTTGATGCAACCAGCAAGCTGAGCTACAAGGTCTTTTTCTTCACTATCTACAGCATGGGGCTGCGCCTGGGAGAAGGCATCAGGCTGACAGTGGGTGATATAGATTCTGACAATATGCGAGTCCATATCCGTAATGCCAAGAGCAACAAGGACAGGCTGGTTCCCTTACCGGAAAAGACATTGATTGTGCTTAGAAGATTCTGGAAACTTCACAGGCATCCCCGCTTTATCTTTCCAAACCGGAAAAGAGGCTTGAGAAATGCTCACCTCGTTGACCGTCCCCTTGAAATGGGTGGTATCCAGACCGCCATGAGAGCGGTTGTGAAACAGATGGCCATTAAAAAAAATTTCATGCCATTCCTTGAGGCACAGCTTTGCCACGCATCTGCTGGAGGCTGGGGTTGATCTTATTGAACTGCAGAAAATCCTCGGCCATGTCAGCATACTTACCACATCGAAATACACGCATCTTACCTCCAAAACCCAAAATAATGCCTGCCAGGCTATCAATACCCTGATAGACAGCCTTGAGATAAAATGGGGAGGCGTTAAATGATTCTCCTCTCCCGGGTTATCAACGAATTTGAAGAAAGGTTTCTTGACCGGTACAAAGACAGTGTCCTGCCTGGACATTTAAAGGCCCTTAGGGCCATGGTACAGTGCAGAACAGAGCATGGTCCGCATATGCTGGCGCAGTGCACCAACCATAACTGTGCTAAGTATACGTATGTCCCTCATTCCTGCGGCCACAGGAGCTGTCCCCACTGCCAGAATCATGAAAGCCAGCAATGGATCGAAAATGAGCTGAACAAGCTTCTTCCCGCCGGATACTACCTGATCACCTTTACGATACCCAGAGAACTCAGGGATCTTGCATGGAAAAACCAGAAGACAGTCTATTCCCTGATGTTTGCCTGTGTTCAGGATACACTCAAAACCTTCACCAGAAATGACAGAAAGCTCAAAGGGGCAGCAGGATTTACGGCAATACTGCATACCAATACAAGAGCGCTCGACTATCATCCCCACATCCATGTCGTCATGCCGGGAGCAAGCATTAATCCGGATACAAGACTCTGGAGGGTTAAATCTTCCAGCTATCTCTTCAATCAGGACGCACTGGCAATGGTCTTCAGGGCAAAGCTTTTAGAATCCATCGTTGACAGCAATCTCCGTGTCCCTGCAGACTGCCCGAAAAAGTGGGTTGTTGACTGTAAAGACGTGGGAAGGGGCGACAAGGCGTTGATCTATCTCGGCAGATACCTATACAGGGGCGTCATCCAGGAAAAGGATATCCTGAAATGCGAAAACGGCGAAGTGACCTTCAGGTACCGTGATTCAAAAACCAGGCGCACTAAGACCAGGACCGTCACAGGAGAATACTTTCTCTATCTGCTGATGCTCCATGTTCTTCCAAAGGGCTTCCGCAGAACCAGATCTTACGGCTTCCTTCATCCATGTAGCAAAAAACTCATCAGGATTCTGCAGCTGATTCTCCGTGTTTACCCCTTCAAGATATTTAACCGGAAGAAGGAACGCCCCAAACTAACCTGTCCCCTATGTGGATCAGAGATGAAGATCATCATGACCATGCTGCCAAGGCCGCCTGAGAGATCAGCAGCCTGTCTCATATGAACAGAAAAGGAGGAACCGTCATGTAAACTTAAAACAACATTACCGGCTTATGAAAAAATCCGGTTCAACCGGCAATGGATCACTACGTGCAAAAATCAGCAAATTTTGTCTGTAAATGGGATATTGCCCCGGTTTCAAACCTGTTTTGTCAGGAATGTCCGTCTCAAAGACCGGATTTTTCGGAACCAGAAGGTCCTCCTATCTCTATTTGCCAATTCGAGGCAAATCCCTCAAAAGCTATTTTCTATATAATAGACCCGGCGCTGCAACAACCGGGCTTGTCCAACAAACGGTTCAGATTGTGGTTCGTTCCTCACACAATCTAACCTTATTCGTTTGGGTCTTTTTTTGTGCTTTATCTGGAAATTCAAACTTACGTCTCAGTTTATTATGCCAACTACAAGGTATAACTTTATCGTGTTGCAATCTCCCGACTACTACTCCCGGAGACAAGTTTATTTCTTTTGCAAATTCACATATCGTGGCTTG
>DRLX01000137.1 GCA_011322715.1 Desulfobulbaceae bacterium | reverse complement strand
CGGGTCTTAACTATACATGTAGTATGTTGAGAATCGCCACAGGACACACGACGCAGTAGATCGAAGTTTTTACGACGCCATCATATTTATCTGAAAATGGCGCAGAGCACCGAATGATGTGTAGCACCGCTGAGCGATGCTACAAGAACACTCTTTCTTGTTCCACCGCTTGTATGGTGAACGTAGTAAATAAATTAATCTTTTTCTTTTCGGTGCACAACTGTTCAAATGGAGGAAGAGAAGGCAAACCGCTTGGGTTACGAACCCGTCGCAGAGTGTCTTCCTTCCACCAGGTTTAAGTCGAGGAGTAACGTGATGCCTGACATCGTATGCTACAAGCTTGATGATTCCTGGTACTTTTCATAATGTAATGCCGGAGAGGAAGAACCATGGAACAATTTTACCTCGGAGCTGACGTCAGTAAAGGATATTCAGACTTTATCCTTATTGACCAGCACAAACAACCAGTAGAAACAAATTTTCAGCTGGATGATACTGCGGAAGGACATGTTAAGTTATATGACCAACTTGCTCATATTCTCGCTGAGCATCCCAAAACTGAAATTCTTGCTGCTGTGGAGAGTACTGGTGGTTATGAAAATAACTGGTACAACGCGCTGTTAAAATTTCAAGGCTCATTAAACATTAAAACTGCTCGCCTTAATCCAGAGGGAGTTTATTGTAACAGTAAAGCGGCGTTAAAACGGACCATTACAGATAAAGTAAGTGCCCGAAGTATTGCTGAGTACCAGATCGCTCATGCTGAAAAGATAATTTACCAACAAGAGGATTATTGGGCACCACTACGAAAACAATGGTCATTTGTAACACTGCTTACCAAACAAAAGACTCAGCTGCTGAACCAGCTAGAGATCTTGGTTTACACTGCCAATCCGGAAGTATTACAATATTGTCGGGATGGTACGCCTCAATGGGTATTAAAGCTGCTCAAACAATATCCGACAGCAGATAGCCTAAGCAGGGCACGAATCTCTACTATTGTAAAAATACCATTTATAACGAAAGAGCGTGGTCGAAAACTCATCGCTGAGGCAAAAAAGAGTGTTGCTTCAGCCCAAGACAATTTCACCGGGCAATTAATCAGCAGTATTATCGGGCATATTGTCCAACTTGAAAAAAGCATTAAAGCGCAATTGAAAATTCTTGCAGACAATTGTTCTATTCCTGAAATTGAGCTCTTAAAAACTTATCCTGGAGTAGGTGATTATTCAGCGATAGGTTTAATGCTTGAATTACAAACTGTTGCTCGTTTTCCGAAGGTAAAGAATTTATCTTCTTTTTTAGGCATCCATCCTGTTTTCAAGGCAAGTGGCGATGGTTCCACCGTTGCCCGCATGAGCAAAAAGGGTAGAAAAGAACCACGAAGAATACTTTTCATGGTGGTCATGTCGGCCATTAACTGTAATCCGTTAATTCGTGATCTTTACCAAAAACAGGTTGCAAGTGGAAAAGAGAAGATGGCCGCCATAGGCATTTGTATGCATAAAACATTACGGGTCCTTTATGGTATGCTTAAAAATAATACTGCTTTTGACCCGGATATAGACAGAGTGAATCAGTCGAGAAGTCGCACAAAAACAGCAACCATGCTCAAAGATAAAAATAGACGGTATCAAGAATTTGATTCTAACGCACCAGTATCAAGGCGTCAGAAAATAAAGAGAAAGGAGCAGAAGACGTCCCATAGCGCAACAAGTGACGCTCAATGCGGGATCAATACTTCTGCTCCTGAAACTTCTTTATAACTAAATTCAGGAGACTGCAAGTGCTACCGAATTGTCAAAGAACAAGTGAAACTAAATCAAGAGTCGTTTTTTTAAGGCATACATATGCCTTAAAACTCTCTTGACTTTCACCGGAGTAACTCTGCGGGTATACAAGAACTTCAGGAACAGATCATTTTCATAACAGCGTAGCGGTGTCATTGTTGTGCCGTTAAGGCCTGCCGGTTTACCTGACAATAGCCCACGAAATGATGCCGTTTGACTATTTTCATCATTCGAAGTCTACGCTTATCTGTTGTGGCTGGGACGGTAAAATATGGTCCAGCTACGCTGGTTTATTCCGCTTTCCGGCGCAGCCGGGCGGCAAAAAAACCATCAAGTTCCTGTTCCGGCGTCGGCTGAAAATACCCCTCTGCAGTAACGAGATGTGCCGCAGCAGACGGCAGAAATCTGCGGGCATCTTCGATAAAGAACTCCGTATATTCAGCCAGAAAAGTGTCGATGATCTCGCTGTTCTCCTCCGGTTCAAGGGAGCAGGTCGCATACACGATAATTCCATCCTTCCGCACAAGAGAAGCCGCCGTCCTTAAGAGTTGCAGCTGCTGCCTCTGGTAGCCGGGCAGGTCCCCTTCCCTTCTGTTCCACCTGATATCCGGCCGGCGGCGGATCACACCGGTGCCGGAACAGGGAACATCTAACAGGATGGCATCATATTTCTCCCCGGTTGTAGCGGAAAAACCAGCAAGATCCATGTTCATGGTCGTGACTCCCGTTACCTGCAACCGTTGAAGATTTTCGCCGAGAAGACGGTAACGCCTCTTTTCCGGTTCGATGGCCGTCAATCGGGCATCAGTAGGCAACAGGGCTGCCAGGTGGGTTGTTTTCCCACCCACACCGGCACAACCATCGAGATAACGCCCACCCTTTTTCATGGTCAACAAACAGGTGGCCAGTTGCGCGGCCTCATCCTGAACAACAAAACAGCCCCTGTCATATCCCGGCAGGCCGGCCACATCCCCGTGAAAATCCGGCAGGCAAAGGGCGGTTTCAGCAAATTTTCCGTATTCAACCCGACCGATACCCTCCAACATGGCCGCAAATTGGTGCCGCGGCAGCAAACCGGTGTTGACCCGCAGGGTCAGGGGCGGAAGCTCATTATTGATTCGGCAGATATCCTGTGTCCTCTGCCTGCCATAGGATTTTTCCCATCGCTTAACCAGCCACGCCGGATGGTTCGGAACAGACAGGCCGTCAACAGTCATACACTCAGGTGTCGGCAGAGAATTCCGCTCCCTGGAGATACTGCGCAAGACCCCGTTAACAAAGCGAACCAGCCATTTGGGTTGCCGTCCGGCCTTAAAGGCCTGCACTGTTTCATTGACCGCTGCCGAAGGCGGAATCCGATCCATGAACAGCAACTGATAGACACCTATGCGCAGAGCGATCAGAGTGCGCGGCTTCATTTTGGTTACCGGATGGCGGGAAAAAAGGTCAACAATGCAATCCAGATATTGCTGCCTGCGCAAAATACCGAAAACCAAGGCCCTGACCAATTGGCAGTCACGTGGGGAAAGCCGGTTTTGGGCAAACAGGGTGGTCAGGATGCGGGTCACAGGCTCCCCGGATTTGCGAAAATCACACAGCGCCTCCAGGGCAACCAGGCGGGCGGTGGAACCGGCCATATCAGTGAAAACTGCCGACGGCGTTTTTCCCATGCTTCTTGACCTCAAACAGGGCATGGTCTGCGGCCGCAAGCAGGTCGGTCAGGGTTTGTGCATCTTCCGGAAAGGTCGCCACGCCACAGGAAACGGTAATATGAATAGACAAATCCATGGTCGATAAAAAACTGCTTTTTTCAACGGCCCGACGAATACGTTCCGCCACCTGCATCCCCTGGTTATGATCATAGCCGGCAAGAACAATGACAAATTCATCACCACCGTAACTCACCCCGTAACACCCTTCGGGCAGAACACTGCGCACCACATCCGCCAGTTCGGCCAGGGTGCGCGAACCATTAAGATGACCATAGGTATCGACAACATATTTAAACTCATCGATATCCATAAAAATAACGGACAGTGGACGGGTACGGTGCATGTCCAACTGCCCCTGCAGGGTCTGATACAGGTAACGGGTGTTATAAAACCCGGTCAGATCATCGCGCAGAGAGAGTTCACGGTACCGGGCCTCACTGGCTTTGAGCCGTTGCTGGGCCTGACGCAGGGCCAGATGGGTACGTACCCTGGCAAGTAGTTCCGCCCGGGTTGACGGTTTAACCACATAATCCTGTCCACCGGCGGCAAAGCCGGCCAGGATGTCTTTTTTATCGTTGCGGGAGGTGACAAATAAAACGGGAATATCGGCTGAAGCCGGATCATGTTTAAGTTTCCGACAGACATCAAATCCCGACATCTCAGGAAGATCAACATCCAAAAGGACCAGATCAGGATGAATGGACGGCAACAGCTTGAGCACGGATTCCCCGTCATGCACCTCGGCCACCTGATACCCCTCTCGGGTAAACAGTTCACCAAGCAGCTTGATAATAACCTGATTATCATCGGCAATCAGTATTATTGGTTTCCTAGGAGTATCTTCCTGATTTTTCATCATATGAAAGGTAGAACCCTCTGCCCTGCCACCTGAGGAACAAGACGTATATGAAACAGCCGATAGTTGCAATTATGGAAAAACACGGTAGACTTTTTTCCTTTTTCTGTTACTATATTCAATTTATTGGAAACTGCCATTCTTTGCAATGGTAACAGTGTGAAATAGAATAAATTTGTACAAGGAGAACCGATGAAAAAATTATCCTTTATCATGGTGGCCGTCTTTTTTATGATTTCCGCCTCCCTGGCGTCCGCATCAACCCTTGAGGAAGTGCAAAAGCGTGATGTCCTGCAATGCGGTGTTTCCACCGGACTCCCCGGATTCTCCAATCCCGATGAAAAGGGAAACTGGACAGGTTTGGATGTCGATGCCTGCCGCGCTGTT
>DRLX01000136.1 GCA_011322715.1 Desulfobulbaceae bacterium | reverse complement strand
TTATAGACATATTTTTTAATGGCCACAGTTACCGTTACCATAGATGAGAATGAAATCATTGCCGAGAAGGGGTTAACCATCCTGGAAGTGGCGAAGCGGTCCGGGATCTCCATACCGACTCTTTGCTGGATTAAAGGAACAGTTGCCGATAAACCGTGCGAAATCTGTGCGGTTCAGATCGTTGATTATGAAAAATTCGGTGTACGTTCCAGTTTGGCTACGGACGGGCTTTTTCGCGCCTGCGTTACTTCGGCCCAGGATGGTATGGAGATCCATACCAATTCCAATGATGTCATTGCCCATCGACAGGAACGGCTGGCCATTCTCTCCCAGACCCATTTCGGTGATTGCAAAGCCCCGTGCAACCTGACCTGTCCCGGCCAGATAAATGTTCAAGGGTATATCGCCCATGTTGCCAAGGGTGAGTATGAAGAGGCCCTTCGTCTCATTATGGAGCGCAATCCGGTTCCCTTTTCCGTGGGTCGTGTCTGTCCCAGATTCTGCGAAACCCGCTGTCGACGCATTCTCGTTGATGAGCCTGTCTCCATCAACCACCTGAAGCGTTTTGTTGCCGACTGGTGCATGGCCAACAAGATTGATCTCGGCATCCCCAAGGAAAAGCCCACCGGCAAACGAATAGCGGTTATCGGTGGCGGCCCGGCCGGTTTGACGGCTGCCTTTTTTCTTACCCGAAAAGGGCATGATGTAACGATTTTTGAAGCTGAGCCGCAGTTGGGCGGTGCTCTGCGTTATGGTTTTCCGGAATATAAAATTCCCAAGGATGTGCTGAATTATGAGATTAATACCATCCTTCGGATGGGTATAAATATACGGCTCAGTCAGCGCTGGGGACGAGATTTCACCCTGCAGGAATTGCGGAACATGGGATTTGACGCCACCTTTATCGCTATTGGGGCAGGTATCGATCAGCCCATGCATGTTCCCTGTACCGACAGGGAGCACGTGTACAGCGCCACCCGTTTTCTACACATGGTCAATGATGGGAAAAAATTAGATCTGGGTAAAAGTGCGGCTGTTATCGGCGGTAATAATATTGCCATGGAGGTGGCCCGCAGTCTGCGCCGTCTCGGATTGCAGCAGGTCACTGTAATTTATCCCCGGGCGCGGATAGAAATGCCCGCCAATCAGCGTAATATCCGTGAGGCTGAAAAGGAAGGCGTCCAGTTCCTGCTCATGGCCAACCCTACCGGTATCTGCGGCATAAGCGAAACCGGCAGCCGCCTGAAACTCGATTTGATTCGGATGAAACTTGGTGAACCGGACAAACGCGGCAAGCGTGAGCCCATTCCCATTCCCGATTCCGGTAATTCCATTTCCGTGGATACCGTGGTCAGTTCGCTCGGGCAGCTTGCGGTTGATGAAAACATGCCCGCCGGCGAGCTTGAACAGAGTCTGAAAATATCACCCAGGGGTACTTTTGTTGCTAATCCCCGTTCTTCACAGACCAGTGTTGAGGGAGTCTTTGCCGGCGGCGATGCGGCGACCGGACCCAAATCGGTGATTCAGGCTGTTGTGTCTGCACGCCGGGCCGCCGCCAATATCCATGCCTTTGTCATGGATGTGCCCAAAGAGCCGGCCGAGAGCCGGTTCAACTTTACCCGAGGTCGGTCTTTTGATGATGTTGCGCTGAAAAATTTTGATAATGTCGAGATCAAACTGCGCGAAAAAATGCCGGAACGACCGCCTGAGGTCTGTATTCAGGATTTTGACGAGGTCAAACTCGGTTTTACCGAAAAAATGGCCCGTCGCGAGTCTGAGCGCTGCCTTTCCTGTGGTTGTACGGCCTTTGATCGTTGTGATTTGAAACGACTTGATATTGATTTTAATGTCAATATCAACAAGACCGGCATGGGAAAAGTTCCGTTATATCCCATTGATGAGACCCATCGAGCGATCCGGGTGGATAGGAACAAGTGTATTTACTGCACCCGTTGTGTGCGGTCCTGTTCCTATGATGCACTTGAACTGAAAGCAGAGTCTTTTGATGAGAAGGGAAGACCTGTCGGCCTTGAGATCATTTTTAATGAGAATTGTGTTTCCTGCGGTAACTGTGTCGACAACTGCTCCACCGGTGCCCTCAATAAGAAAAATAGAATTGTTCCGGTCCAGTCCGAGGTCGTCAACACGATTAGAACCACTTGTCCCTATTGCGGCACCGGCTGTCAGATTGATCTTAAGGTCAAGGGAAAGACCGTTCTTGAGGCAACCGCAGATTCCAACGCTGCTCCCAATCACGGTGATCTCTGTGTAAAAGGTAGATTTGGTCATGCCTTTATTCAGCATCCGGACCGTCTGAAAACTCCGCTTATCCGCCGGCAGAAGGGAGGAATCCTTGAACCGGCAACCTGGGAGCAGGCCCTTGATTTTATGGCGGGTCACTTTGCCCGGATTCTTGGAGAGCATGGTGCCGACGGTTTGGCCGGTCTTTCGTCTGCCAGATGTACGGTTGAAGAAAATTATGCGTTTCAGAAATTTTTTCGTTCAACCTTGGGAACGAATAATGTCGACCACTGCGCCAGATACTGACACAGCCCCACGGTGACCGGTCTGGTCACAGTTCTTGGCTCAGCGGCAATGACCAACACCATTGATTCCATTGTCGATAATCAAGTTTTGTTGGTGATTGGTTCCAATACAACGGAAACCCATCCTGTTATTGCTGTTCGCATGCGCAGAGCAGTTAAAAAAGGAGCAAAACTCATTGTT
>DRLX01000135.1 GCA_011322715.1 Desulfobulbaceae bacterium | reverse complement strand
GGATCGCCCATTATGATTACTGGTCAAACTCGATTCGTAAATCCATTCTCGTCGATGCCAAGGCGGATTACCTGCTCTATGGCATGGCCGAATATGCAACCCTGGCGCTGGCGCAATGTCTGCAGGCAAAAAAATCTCCCAACAAGCTGCGCGGTCTCTGTTATCTGTCAACAAAGGTGCCGGAATCGGCCCTGGTCCTGCCCGGCTTTGCTGAAGTTCGGGACAGAACGGGCAGGCAGCAGAAAAAATTTGCCGCCATGTTCATGGAATTTTACCAGAATAATGATCCTGTTACGGCCACGGTCCTTGCCCAGCAACAGGACAATCGCTATCTGATTCAAAATCCGCCCTGGCCGACACTGGACACAAAAGAGCTTGACGCGATTTACGAGCTTGATTTTGAGCGCGAGGTCCATCCCCTTGACCATGCCCGGGGAGAGGTGCGGGCCATGGCAACCATCCGTTGTGCCCTGACCACCCATCGTGGTTGCTACGGCGAGTGCAACTTTTGCGCCATTGCCGTCCACCAGGGCCGAACGGTAAGCTCAAGGAGCAGAAAATCCCTTATTGCCGAGGCAAAACAACTTCCCCTTCATCCAAAATTTAAAGGAACAATTTCCGACCTGGGCGGCCCGACCGCCAATATGTACGGTTTTGAGTGTGAAAAAAAACTGCGCCGGGGCGCCTGCGCCAACAAAAGATGCCTCTTTCCGGCAAGCTGTCCACAGCTGCCCATTGATCACAGTCCGCAAATCGAGCTGTTACAGGAAATCCGGAAACTCAAGGGAATCCGGAAAGTGGTTGTTGCCTCCGGCATCCGTTATGATATGGTGCTGGCTGATCGGAAAAGCGGCCTTCGCTATCTTGAGGAGATTGTCCGCCACCACGTCTCCGGCCAACTGAAGATCGCCCCCGAACATTGCGTGCAATCCGTGCTTGCCTGCATGGGCAAGCCAGGGACCAAAGACCTGCTCAGGTTTCGGGAACTCTTTTTTACCCTGACAAAAAAAGCGGGCCGCAAGCAGTTTCTTACCTATTACATCATAGCCGCCCATCCTGGATGTCGCCTGCAGGACATGCGTGAGTTAAAAAAATTCGCCCTGCGCAACCTCAAAGTCCTGCCCCGGCAGGTGCAGATTTTCACCCCGACCCCGTCAACCATTGCAACCCTCATGTACTGGACCGGAACAAATCCGCTCACCGGCCGCTCCTGTTTTGTTGAACGAAGTTTTCAGGGCCGGGAACAGCAAAAAAGGGCGCTGCTGGCAAAAAAAATCCGCCGGCATAAGGTATCCCGACCGAACAGACGGTAAACAGTCCATGACGTGATGAACTCGTAAAAAGTCCAGACAATGCTTAAAGATGGCTAAGTAAAAACACAGATATACAGGTAAGCGGAGCGAAGCGTAGACTCCGAGGAGTAGTATTCTGTGGCGGGTCTTGACTATACATGTAGTATGTCGAGAATCGCCACAGGATACACGACGCAGTAGATCGAAGTTTTTACGACGCCATCACCAAAAAATGTGCGCAGAATGACAGACGTTTTCTAATGCAGTGTTTCACAAGATTCTTTGTTTGCAGCGCATTTCAACAAAGCACTCAGCATGTGCTGAACATAATCAATGCGAATTTCACCGGCGCGTCGGAGTTCGGACTTCTTTCGGACAGGTAACCGGCGAGTTACCCGGGGAACGCCACCTGCGTATTTTCCTTGTGTTATCTGGGCGTCAAGAAGAAATTTTATCGCGGAACGAATGGATGACTGGATGGTATTGCGTAGCATAGCATCATCCCGGCCAATAATATCAAGGATGGCAAACAGAGCTTCCACCCGGGTGGCTGTTGGTGTTGTCCTTCCCTGTTTGTTGAATCCGCCGATTATCTGTTGTTTTCTGCCATAGAGAATTTGTTCCTCAAGGATAGCAAGGCTGACGTTGCGGGCATAGGCAATGACCTCATGCCGAGGCAGAATTTTTTCCGGATAATTGGGCAGGGAAACAAGTTTGGCACAGGCGATAAGCGACCACGGGTCAGAGGTGATTATATCACGGTTTTTTATCAAAAACCTGAGCCCCTTGGCTGCAGCCGTAAGCCACTGCGGAGAATGATCCAGCTGGTAGAGCATTAACAGGCCCAATGCGGCCTCACCAGGGTAGTAGAGAGAAGCGGGCCGTAATCGTTTCCCTCTCCTGGAAGGAATATACCGGGTGGCAAATCGACCATCACTGTTTTGCATAAACAGAAGAAAACGGCCGATCCTGTGCAAATCATCACGTGAAATGGTATTTGGCACTATTTTTTCAGTGCTGATAAGGGCGGCAAGTCCCAGGCCGGCACCTCCGAGCTTGACCATTGCCGGACCTTTCCGATGTGTTATTGCAGGTAATGACCAGATGCCGAGCATATCGGCATGACCGGGAATCGGGGCCATGCAGTGGGCAATAAGAAACCGGGCGGATCGGCGCAGGGTGGCTTTAACATTGTCCCTTTCATCAGGGACCTGGTGCCACGCCTGCGCCAGAGCATACATCGTACCCGCATGCCTGATAATGTTATATTGCGGTTTAGAACGATGATGTGCCGGCAAGAGATCGACCTTATAGGTGAACCGGCCATTCTGATCATTTGCCCTGACCAGATAGGTTGTTGCCCGTTTGATGGCGCATTGTATCTCCTCTTGGGTGACAACACGCTTTGTTGGTCCTTGAGCAGCATGGAGCATTGTACAGCCCGCGCCCGGAAAGAAACCAATAAATACCGCTAAAACAACCGAGACCCAAAATAATCCGTGGAAGTGGTCATGTTTTATGCACACCTTTGCCAACATTCCTATTCCGCCCCGGCAATCATTTTTTCCCATGCCATCTGCTGCGGATAAGGTCTTTTTCCTGCTCTATTGTCAACGGGGGCGCACCCATGAGATCAGAAAAAAGAGTTGCCGCAGGATCATCTTCCGAGGCCGGGATGTAGCTGTCCCTGGCCGCCGGTGTGGCAACCTCTGAAGGTTCCGGAAAATAGGTCACCCTGGGCAACCATTTCCCCTTGCCGATTCTGCAGGCCACGCCGTAAGATAGCGGGGTTTGTCCCTCTTCCCGGCTGGTTACCTCATATTGTCGGCAATAGCGGCCCTGTTTATCCACAAAGGTATTGACAGGAGTCACCCGGACACGTTGCCCCTTAAGAGAGAACCCCATGCCGCTGACTGTGGTTTCAAGCCCCCTGCTTAATTTCTCATTCAGGATGCCCGGTGCGTAGGCCATCCGCTCCGGCCTGGAGAGGCCGGCGGCAAACCAGCCTGTCCCGATTCCGATCATAAAAATCATGGAAAAGGCCAGAATATGGGCCGGCTGCCAGGTGTCAATCTGCAGCCAGGAACGGAAACGGTCCCACAAACCCGGTTGCTCCTCGGCCCTGTCCTGATAGTTGACTATCCCCTCGACAAGATATTCAGGGACCTCCTCGTGCACAGGGGCATCATATACCGCCTGAAGAAGGGGCGTACTTTTTTTCAGGAGCTCAACCCGTTCCCGTGCTTCAGCGTTTGTCTCCAGGATGTGACGAATTTCGTTGCTTTCATGATCGTCAAGTTTACCATCAACAAAGGCCATCAATTTTTCATCGCTCAGGTCAACCATTGGCACCACCATTGTTTTCCGCCGGCATATGCCGCGACTTCTTGGAGCCGTAGACCAGTTTCGCTAACTTGATACGGGCACGAGCCAGCCGACTCATGACCGTTCCTACAGGCACAGCAAGGGTGTCGGCCGCTTCCCTGTACGACATACCGTCAACACAGACCAGTGCCAGCACCGCACGATCATTCTCGGAAAGGCGGGCCATGGCCTGTTTGACATTTTCAAGCAACATCCTGGCCTCGATTTTATTATATTCGTTCTTAACGGCATCCCCACTGTCATATTTTTCGTCAAAACTGGAATGGGAAGTACGGAATTTCAAAGAACGTGAAGCATCAATCCTCAAGGTGTGGATTATCCTGAACATCCAGCTGTCCAGACGGGTACCTTCCCTGAACTGGTCCCGGCGGGACAGGGCCCGCTCACAGGCGGCCTGAACAAGATCATCGGCCTCACACCGATCCGATGTCAGCGTATAGGCAAATCTTCGCAACCGCGGCAGCAGATCAATCATCTGCTGCCGAAAGGGATCTGTCTCCCTGGTGTTGAGAGTTATAAGAACGACGAGTTTATAATGATTCAACATGGTGTCATTTCCGCCCAATCAATGGGTTTGCGGGCAACGAGCCAATCCCCACCCATACATGGTATCTTTTCCCGGCGGCCCCAGGTCAAGCGCGCTTTCTCTGAACGTTTCAAGCATGATTTTGGGACCTTGTCTGATTTCAGGACGATTGAGCTGCACTGCCGCCATCGCTGAAAAATACGCTGCTGCAAATGAAGTTCCGCTCCGAAATCGACCCCGGCCATCCGGTGCCGGGGTCCAGATGGTTACACCCGGTGCCGCAAAAGTAATATACCGGCCCTGGTTACTTCTTGGGTAGTGACGTTTAAAGCGATCAACAGCGGTAATCGCAACGACTCCCTTAATGGCTGCCGGGTAGGCCGGCGATGCCTTGGGCCCGTTATTGCCCGCGGCAGCGACAACTATTTTATCCTGTTGCAGGACTCGTGCCACTGCCTTTACAAGCAGCCTGTTTCGTGGCCCGCTAAGGCTCATATTGATAACGGAAACATTCCGGGCCACAAGCCAGTCCAGGGCCCGTGCGATGGCAAGGGCTGAAGCCCGGGTGTGGCCGGCCTTGTCAGTAAAAAAGGTTGCGGCAGCATACAAGTTTGCATCCGGAATCAATCCCGGAAACCGACTGTCACTCTTGCCGACAAGCAGAGAGGCAACGGCTGTGCCGTGCCCGGTTTTCGCTGGCCTGTGATTACGGACAAAAGATTTGATATGGATATGCCGGTTTGCCAGGCAGGGCATGTTGTGGTTAACCGTTGTATCAACCATGCCGATGGTCACCCCTTGACCGGTTTGCCCGTTATCCGGCCAGTTGATCAGATTTTGTGGATAACAGCGGATGTCATTGCATTTCTTCGTATTGTCGTTCTGATCATGGAAATAATTGCGCAAGAAGGCCGGCATATATTTTCCTTTCCGGAATCCATGCAGGGATCTTCGCAATTTATCTATTATTCTTGATAAATAACAGCGAATACCTTTACATTCCGCTGTGTTGCCTGCCAATTTATAGTAATGATTGAGATCAAAGACAGCCTTGCTTTTGCCCCGTAGCAGAGCTTGCAGGACTCTGCGAACATCCTTTTTTGGGCCTGATCGAAAGCGTGTAACCTCCAGATGAAGATTTTTTAACCGTACTTTTCGCCCCATGCGCAGGCCAAGACGCCTTGCCAACCTGCGACCGGCCTTGTCCAGGTCTATGGCAAGAATAGTAGCTGGTTCATAGTCCTTTCCGGAGCCGGCAGCCATATTGTTATGCCTGCGACTTGAATGTCTGCTGCTGCCGCTCCCGTCGTCGTCATCATCATCATCGTCATCGTCATCGTCATCGTCGTCATCATCATCGTCATCATCGTCATCGTCGTCATCGTCGTCATCGTCATCATCGTCGTCATCGTCGTCGTCATCGTCATCGGCGTACGCCAGTTGCGTACCGTTGACCTGGATGTGATATGGGGAGACGATTACGACAGAGCGCTGGACCACTATGACAATCACCAACAGGTAAATGAGGACTACCAGGTAAAATTTCATTGCACAGGATTCACAATAATGAAGAACCCGGGACCGTGGGCGGGAGCCTTATATGACAAGGCCGGGATCCAAAAGATACATAACGAACAGATGAAACAAACAAATCTTGTAAGTAAACCACGAAACTTTCAATACATTCAAGAAAAAAATCACGATACTCCTGTATGTACCTCACCTGTTCATTATGTTTCACTCCGGCGACCACCTGTCCTCTCTCCTGTTGTATCAGGTTCCCTGGCGCAGGGATTTTGTGTTTTTATGCGGATGCAGGGAAAGTATTGCATAAGCAAGGGCCGACCGGCGACCATTAACCGGGTATCCTTGATCAGCCTGGAAACGCATCAGGGCCTGAGCGCTGCGACGGGCCCATTTTCCATCCACGGGGCCGGGATGATAGCCGGCCTGTTTCAGGGCGCTCTGCAGTGCTTTGATTTTGGCCCTCGGCGACAGGGATTTGTATTCATCCATTTTTTCTCGAAACTGTTGAGGGGCCGCCCAGCCTGCCGCGATACAGGCTTGAGGATTAACGCCAAAATAGCGTGAAAGATGTATCATGACCGCTGCTTCGGCAATACGCCGCTGTGAACACTGTGGCCCCTCATCCAGCGTATTGGAGACATTGACCTCAAAGGAATTATCCCGGCCCTCCACCTTGAGCAATGCCTCTGCATCGTCATGGCCTACAGCCACGCTGATGGCTGATGCGTATAACACCTTGCCGTTGACGGAGGAAACAAAATCACCGGCAATCACGTCGAACGTTCGACTTGCACCAATTCCAATATAGAAATCACCCAGTTGCGCCTTGGCGCCGCCGCCAATTTTTTTTACATTTACATCATCCTGTGTCCAGGCGCCAGAAAAGACAAGCTGGCGGGATTTTTGGTTTGAATTGGTAAATTTTTTGGTTGTTGCGTGAATCCGGCGACTGCCGATCTTGTTGATGGCTGTGTAAATCCACCACTTTGCGCCATGACTCAGCCTGCGTTTTTTAAACCGATCGGGAATTGTCCGGTCCTTGATGTCATCAACATAGATTGTCACAGGCGGCTTACCGGTTTGATCTATCAATTCACCAAGACAGGACAGGCCCAGGGAATATTCGGTCATCACCGGGGAAACTTCCGCCATGTTGTTTCCGGTATAATCAAACCTGGAGAGAGAGGAACAACCGCTATTTATTGTGGAGATTGCCATGAGAACGGCAAATACGAAGAATTTGTGTTTCATAATTTACTCCTTTCTTATTGGGCTGATGGCGCGTTTTTGTTGAAATAGTGAAAAATACCCCTGTACCTATAATAACGAAGAAGGCGCTGCCCTATTCCAACCCGGCAGAGAAATCAGATGCGGGACCCATCACCAGCAAAGAGTTCCCGGTAGGCCGCCGATTGGGTCAACAGCTCAACGTGGGTCCCCTCCTGAATCACCCGGCCATGCCCCAGAATGATAATTTTATCCGCGTTCCGTATCGTTTCCAGGCGGTGGCTGACCACGATAACGGTCATTTTTTCTTTTAAGCCAACAAGTGAGCGCAGGAGAATGGACTCTGAATCAGCATCAAGGGCTGAGGTCGGTTCATCCATTAAAAGAATCTTTGGCCTGGTAAGCAAGGCGCGGGCAATGGTTATCCTCTGGGCTTCACCGCCCGAAAGATTTGCGCCGCCAGGCCCAATATAGGTGTCAAAGCCATTTTCAAGCCGCTTTACAAATTCCAGGGCAGAGGACAATCGGGCAACCTCTTCTATTTCCCTCCTGGAGGCATCCGGTCTTGCCAGGCAGATATTTTCAGAAACTGTTCCGCTAAAGAGGATGGGACTTTGCGGCACTACCGCAATCCGGGAACGTAATGATGCCAGAGTTACCTTACTGATGTCTTGACCATCTATGAAAATTTTTCCCCGGCTCGGATCATACAACCGAACCATGAGCCTTAGCAGAGATGATTTTCCCGATCCGCTGCCGCCGACAATAGCTGTAAAATTACATGGTTCAAGAGTAAGATTAATGTCCTCAAGCACAGGTTGGTTTGTTCTGTATGCAAAGCAAACGTTTTGTAACTCTATCCGGCCACGATCTATTGACAGTGGTTTTGCATGCTCTTTTTCCCGGAGCGAGGAAGGCGTATGGAGGACCTCATATATTCTTTCCAGGCTCACAAGGCCGCGCCGGTATGCCTTGACAACCCCGGTAAATAACCGGAAGGGCCGGTACGCGTATTTGACAAAGCCTGAAAAAACTACAAGTGTACCAATTGACATTTTGCCCGATATAACCATCAATCCTCCATACCACCAGGTAGCTGCAAATCCTATCCCGGTCAAAAGCCAGACCGAACCTTTCAGGACAGCGGTAATCTGATTGGCGCGCAGTTGATCCACTTCAAGATTTTCAGCCCTGGAGCCAATTCGGTCGATGGAGACTTGTTCGTTGTTGAGGGTCTGTACGGTTTCGATGCCATCCAGGTTTTCCTTCATTGCGCTCATAAGCCTGGAATCACTTCTCCGGCTCTTCTGGGTTGCAATATGGAGTTTATTTTCAAGATACCGCGAAATAAACTGCTGGGGAGGAAGCACGGAAAGCGCGATAAGGGCAAGCAGGGGGTCTATGAGAAAGAGCATAATGATGGGGTAACCGGCGCGAACAATACTTGTAAACGTCTGGACAAAAACCCGTTCCATAAATGCCCTGGTGGCTGCGGTGTCCTTGAGGGTACGGTCTAACAGGTCGCCGGCGCCGTATTGTTTGTGAACATCCAGGGAAAGAAATAGTATCTTTTCAACGAGCTTTTTCCGAAGATCCGTGACAAAGTTCCGGCTCAGTTTTGCAGAGGAATATGTCCATGC
>DRLX01000134.1 GCA_011322715.1 Desulfobulbaceae bacterium | reverse complement strand
GTTGATCTTTTCGCAGGTATACTGGGCCACATTTCCGGATCCGGAAACCAGACAGACCTTGCCTTCAATGGAATCATCCACATGGTCCAGCATCTCGGAGGCAAAATACACCACCCCGTATCCCGTTGCCTCCGGTCTGATCAGACTACCACCCCAGGCCAGGCTTTTGCCGGTCAACACTCCGGTAAACTCATTACGCAATTTTTTATACATACCAAAGAGATAGCCGATCTCGCGGGCGCCGACACCGATATCACCGGCCGGCACGTCCGTATCCGGGCCGATATGACGATGCAGTTCCGCCATAAAAGATTGACAAAACCGCATCACTTCCCCGTCACTGCGTCCCTTGGGGTTAAAATCGGAACCACCCTTTCCTCCACCCATGTGCAGGGTGGTCAGGGAATTTTTAAAGACCTGCTCAAAGGCAAGAAATTTAATAATCGAAAGCGTTACCGAAGGATGAAACCGCAACCCTCCCTTATATGGACCGATGGCGGAATTCATCTGCACCCGAAATCCGCGATTGACATGAACCTGGCCCTGGTCGTCCATCCACGGCACCCGGAACAGAATAACCCGTTCCGGCTCGGTAATTCGCTCAAGCACGGCCTGTTTACGATACTCGGGATTGCGCTCCAGTACCGGCTTCACCGTTTCCATGACCTCCTGTACGGCCTGGAGAAATTCTTTCTGTTCCGGGTCCCGATCCCTGATACGGGAAAGTATTATTTCCACAACGATTCCTCTTCTTGTATATTTTTCATAATCAGGCGATAAGTTTCCTCGTCAATTCCCTTCCGCAGGTTCATCGGAGCAAATAATGCGTCGTTCCAATGATAATCATCCCTACACTCTGGAACAATATACCATGCGTGAAAAAATCGGCAATTAACCGGCGCTCGTCAATCGCCGTCAATCACCCACCGGATAGAAGACGGCTTCCGATGTATGGCCGTCAACCTTGAGAACAAAGGGATCAGCCAAGGTTACCTGGGTGACGAAATCTCCATTGACGACAACTTCCAGCCCCTGGATAAACTCCCAGTCGACAAACTCCGCATTCTTTGTATTGTCCGCGGTGCATCGTGCATCTTGAACCATGAGGTAGGGGATGCCCAACGAAGTGATATTCTGAAAAAAATGCGTCCCCTGGGAAGGCTCGGCCCGTATGCTGCAATCCTGCAGCTCAACAATGGCGCCGACGCCCGAAATATCATCCCAACGGACGGGAATTCCCAGCCAGGGGTCGGCCGTGCCCCAACGGCCGGGTCCGATCAGCAGGTAGGGCCGACCGGCCTTGTGCAACCTGCTATTTATTCGACTTATCTCCGTCGCTATTTTTTTGGTCAAGGCAACATCAAAACTTTCTTGGCGGACAAAGACAATTTCGCGGATGGCCTCATACCGGCCATGGCCAAGCGCCCGACTGGAGCTAAGGACACTGCGATTACGCTCCTCCTGCCGGATCCTGATTTGCAGATTTTCATTACCGGTGACTATCGGCCGAATCTGCAGAAAATAGAATACACTTTTCGCAGGGTCCCGGTGCAGATCCACGGCAAATTCAATTTCCACCTCGCAGCCCATACCCATTTTGCCGATTTCCAGCAACTCTTTCAATATATCCGGCAGCGGATAGCTCCCATACTTCAGGATTGAAGCAAAGGTCAGCACCTTGGGCCCACCGGGCAGGTCACCATCACGAATGCGGTATTCTTCGGGAAAAAATGTGGAAGAAAGCATCCGTATCGGTGCCTCATCGACCGCTTCATCAACAGGCCGTCGCATGAGATTACCCTGCTCGGGAAAAAACTCCTCAGGATGGGTGCAATCCAGACAGTACATCCAGCGCTGGGCATTGGCGAGGATATCATCAACCGTTGAAAACTGCGGCAAATGGTCTGGAAAGGCCGGCGAAAAACGAAGGCTCTGTTCACCTTCAACCACGGTTTTTCCAAAACCAACGGCAACATGGGCAATGCCGTCCTGTGAGGTCATGGGTGCTATTGGATAATAATTATAGGACTGGGCAACGCCGGAAATCGCAGGGTAGAAATAGCCGTTGTAACGGTTGCCTGCCAACTGCTGAATGATAACCGCCATGGAATCATCCAGGGTTTGTCCGATCGAACGAGAAAAGGCACGGGGCCCGGCATACCAGGTGGAGGCATACACCAGCTTAACCGCCTGCTGCAGCTGCCGGTAACGAATTTCAATGTCCTCCGCTCCATTCACCAGCATAAAAGTACTGTATAAGCCGGCATATGGACGCGACTGAGCATCTTCAAGCAGACTCGAGGACCTGACGGATAGCGGCCCGTGGATCTTTTCCAGAAAGGCCCGCAAATCCCCGGCAAGCCACTCCGGCAGGGAGGCCTGAAGGAAACGATCGGCGATATCGTCATCCGAGGCCCCTTCCCGGTACGACAAATCATTCTGCAAAATAAAATCATTAAAACCGTCTGCGGTTATAATACAGGTCCGGGGAATGGTAATAGTTTGACTGCCTCCTTCGGATCTTTTCATTGAACGGTACAGCCAGGAGGAGATAAAGGCCAGCCCTCTGGCCTTGCCGCCCATGGACCCCTTGCCGATCCTGACAAAATCCATAATTTCGGGATCAAAGGTATGTCGATCAAACTGGGCGACAACCCCTTGCTGCCTGATCTTCCGCAGAGCATGGACCTTGCTGACCAGTTCCTCACGCAGAATCTCACCGCTGACCGCATGCTGAAAAAAACGTTTATGCAGCCTGATAGCAAGGGCGATCTCGGCCCGTGCCATGGCCCAGTTGCAGAAATGATTATTGCGGCCATGATAGAGAATCGATTCCAGGGGTACGGTTTTCAACCGGGCCTCAAAATCATGCAGATTTTTTGCCCGCCCCACCTCGGTTCCATCGGGGAGACAAAAGACAAAATCACCAAAACCGAGGTATCGCAGAAAAAAATTATGGATTTTCTGACGAATCTTCTTGGTGTTTTTTTCAACAAAGGCGGCCGAGAGAAATTCCGCTTTTGTTCTGTTCGTGCCATCCGTACTGAGCAGCAAAAGTGGAAGATCGGGCTGTTGATAACGAAATTCCGCCAACAGGTCAATACCGGCCTGTTCATCAAGCGTCCCGTTTTTCGGAAAGCGGACATCTGAAAGGACGCAGAAAATATAGTGCCGGTACTTTTTAAAAATTGCAGTCGCCTCTTCATAGGAGGCAGC
>DRLX01000133.1 GCA_011322715.1 Desulfobulbaceae bacterium | reverse complement strand
GCCGCTTTCCGAGATATCCAACGTTGCCCGTGATATAGCCCATGGTAATTTCGGCAGGCAGATACATCTTGAAACCGGCGATGAAATTGAAATGCTGGCCGATCAGTTTAACCTGATGTCGGCAGCGTTGGAAAAATCTTATAATGCCCTGACAAGCTACAATGATGATCTTGCGCGGGAGGTAAAGAAGCGAACCCATGCGCAACAGGTCGTCAATCGACGGCTGCGTTCCATCCTGCAGACAACCGACCAGGGGTTCTGGCTGGTGGATAATACCCTCATCACCCGGGAGATAAATCCCCGGATGGCGGAAATTCTCGGACGGCCCTCCGAGGAGATTGTCGGCCGTTCAATTCTTGAATTTTTTTCAGGCAAGGACAGAGAATTTTTTGAGTTGAGTCTGCGGGGAGAAACCGGCGAGAAGACACGGCGCAGGCAGGTTATTCTTAAACGTTCCGGTCGTTCTTCGCTTGCCTGTTTGGTCGGCGTCACACCTCTTATGCTTGGAGAATTCGGTGTGCGCTCCGGGGCATTCGCCATGTTTACCGATGTTTCCGTCCTGAAAACCGTTATGCGGAAATTGCGGTTTGCCAAGGAGAACGCCGAAAAAGCAAACCGGGCCAAGAGTTATTTCCTGGCCAACATGAGCCATGAGATCCGGACACCGCTCAACGGTATAGTCGGCATGCTGCATCTACTCTCCGGGACGCAACTTGAGAAAGAACAGAAAAAGATGCTACGCAGCGCTCAATATTCATCGGATTTTCTTTTAAACCTGCTCAATGATCTGCTTGATCTGTCAAAAATAGAAGCAGGTCAGCTTGAGCTGGAGAAACGTCCTTTTTCCATCTCCGGATTACTGGATCAGCTTGAAAGCATGTTTTCCGTTCAGGCGGCCGAACGCGGCCTGAAATTCACAACATCACTTTCTCAGGATGTCCCTGCTGTGCTCATCGGAGACCATCTCCGACTGCGCCAGATATTGACCAATTTGCTGAGTAACAGTTTCAAGTTTACCCGACAGGGATTTATTGCTGTTCATATCGGTCTTGCCGACAGAACCGAAAAACGGGTTGTCCTGCACTGCAGGGTTGAGGATACCGGAATCGGCGTGGCCAGGGATAAACAGGATGAAATTTTCCAATCCTTTACCCAGGCGGACAGCTCAACGACCAGAAATTTCGGTGGTACCGGTCTTGGCCTTGCCATCTGCAGAGAGTTGAGCGCCCTGATGAATGGTTCAATTCGGCTGGAAAGTGAAGAGGGACATGGAAGCATCTTTCATTGTACCGTCGATCTTGCCATAGGGACTGAGGAACAGCTGCTCGGTTACGAACAACCAGCCGAAACGGAGACTACGGATATCGGTCCGTTATCTATTCTGGTTGCCGAGGATAATGCGACCAACAGGGAGGTGGCGCAGATGACCTTGGAACAGGACGGGCACAGAATAACTCTTGCCCGGGACGGGATCGAGGCCCTTGAAAAAATGACGGTGGAAACATTTGATCTTGTTCTGATGGATATGCAGATGCCGAAAATGGACGGCGTCACCGCCTGTCGCCTGATTAGAGATTGCGAGCGGGGAGAAGTTGCCGCAGTGGACGATGCATTGCAATCGTTACTGGAGCGACTTGTTAAAAAAATACAAGGCGGTTATACCCCGATTATCGCCCTGACGGCCAATGTCATGAGAACGGATAGGGAAAGATGCGTTCAGGCCGGAATGGATGATTACTTAAGTAAACCAATTCAGCCGCAGGAAATTACCCGGGTTTTATCCAGGTTCAGTCCCGTTAAAAAACGCAAATCTTCTCCGGAAGATACTCCATCCATTGCAACATCCCGGGAAGAATCAGATCCTCTGACCAGGGCCCGCAATCATTTACGTTCGATGTACAACTTCACTGATGAACAGTTTGAAAAACTTCTTCAGACAGCCCTTGCGACCCTGCGAACTGATCTGGCCGATCTGGAACGCGCTTTTGCCGATGGTAACATGGAACTGGTAAGCGCCAAGGCCCATAAATGTAAAGGTTCGCTGGTAATGCTCGGCCTGCAGGATGCAGCTGACAATACCGCAAAAATTGAGACCCATGTCCGGGAAAAGAAGATACAGTCAATCGGTGGATTGATTGATGAATTACAGAGGAAGCTGGCTGAAGTTTTGGTATGATCTTTCTTGGGTAGCGTCGTTATCCCATGTTATTGAGGAATAGTGGCTCTCAACGTAAAATCTTCGGAGCCGGGCGGGTATAGTGCTCCCGACTCCGGAGACAGGATATTTAGTACAAAATCACTTGCTGTGCATGGTGCTCATTTTGTCCATCATCCGGGCACGCAGCTCAAGCATCTCTTTTTCAATCTTCGCCAAGTCCTGGGGAGTGGTTGCCGGATTCCGCATGGCCTCCATATAGTCAAAGCGTTTTTCCATCATCTGCTTGCGCAACGCACGGGTCTGGGTCATGAACTCCTGTTGCTGCTGCGGTGTCATATTCCACATCATGCCGTTACAGCCCATTCCCATCATACCCATTCCCATCATCCCGGGCCCCATCATCTGTCCGTTCATCATGCCGGGCCCCATCATCTGCCCATTCATCATCCCGGGTCCCATCATTTGTCCATTCATCATGGCGTTGTGATGTGTCTGCGGGCTCGCGCTCGCTGTTCCGGTCTGGGCGATGGCCGTGCCGGCAAGCAGACCAAAGGCGAGGATTGATGCAAAAAGTTTTGTTTTCATTGTGTTTGTTTTCATTGGATATTCTCCTGTAGTGGTAGTTATCAGGCAGACACCATGCCTGCCGGTATGAGTTATTTGATGATTGTCTGTAACATCTTGTCGGTTCGGGCTATTTTTATCCTTCGAAGGCTACGCTTATATGTTGTGGCTGTGACGGTACAATCCGGAGTCTTCACTACGTTCCGCTATCTGCTCCAGCCATGTTGGTTTATCAGGTTTTTTTTTGTTGTATTTCCGCCTGCTGTAACGATGCCCGGCAATGGGGACAGAATTGCCAGCCGGTCTCGACTATCCGATTGCACCCTGGACAGTGACTTTTCAGGCCATGGCCGCATTCGGGACAGCGCAGAAAGGCCTCCTCTACTTCACAGTTGCACCCCGGGCATTGTTTTTTTCTGTTGTTTCTCTCACGCAAGAGAAAGATGACAACCGTGATGGCCAGCAGGGTAAAGAGGAGAATCCAGAAAAAGGAGCTGTGATAGAAATAACGGCCATGCCATGTATATCCCCAGGAGCAAGACATTGTGTCTACCTCTGATAATAGCCGTCAGACTCCATTGAGCCTGTGTTTTGTTGTAAATGGAAATTCCGTCCATCCTGGTTTTGGTCCATGGCGTTGTAATAATGGTGCATGCCGTAATGGCTGCAACCGGTAAGAAACAGTGTTGCCGTCAGTAGAAGAAAAAAAAGTGCGGTTTTCATTGTTTTGTCTCCCTTGGGAAAGAGTTGTGCTCCAATGGGTCGTAGCCCATGAATGGTTTGGTCTGTATGCGTGGTTTATGCGACTACTTCAAACTGCCCCATCATGCCGTCGTCCTCATGTTCCAGGAGATGGCAGTGGTACATATACACTCCGGTGTAATCGTGAAACCGACTGATGATACGAACGGTTTCTCCCGGCATGATCAGGACCGTGTCTTTACGGCCGCGCTCATGGGGCGGAGGGGTGTTTCCGTTTCTCGACAGAATCTGAAACTGAACGTCATGCAGATGCATGGAATGGGGCATCGACATCATCATGGCGGAACGGTTGGTGATTTCCCATATCTCGGTACTTCCCAGTTTGACCCGTTCGTCAATCCGATTGATATCCATCTTCTTCCCGTTGATGGTGAGTCTTCTCCCCATCATGCCCATTCCCATCCGACCGCCACCCATGGCCATGGTCTCCATGATGAATTCACGGACACCACTTGCTTCGGATTCGGGGATTCTATCGAGGGTACGCAGGTGGGTCGGAACCCGTGCCGGTCCAGCTTTGTCGGTATTGGTGGTTATGCGCATGGCCGTAAAACTGCCGCCTTTCATCTGCTCAACCTGCAGCGACGTGCCGCCGACTGCAAAATCGACCAGGACTTCAGCCCGCTCGCCTGCGGAAAGAACGATGGAGTTCATGGCTGCCGGTGTTTCCAGGAAACCGCCGTCCGAGGCAATGACATGAAAGACGCGGTGGTCGCTGAAACCGATCCTGTAAATAGATGAATTGGAACCGTTGAGCAGGCGCAATCGTACCAGGCGGCCGGGAACCTTGAGGGTCGGTTGCATAACGCCGTTGACCAGCAGGTAATTACCGATGACGCCGTTCATCACGTCGTGCATATTCTGTACATAGGCGAACTGTCCATTGGCAAAGAAACGACGGTCCTGGATGACCAGGGGGATGTCATCGACGCCGTATGTTTTCGGAATATCCAATTGATCTGAGACTTCGTCTTCGATATAGACCAGACCTGCCAGTCCGTGATAGACCTGTTCTCCGGTAAGCCCCATGGCATGGGGGTGATACCAGAGGGTGGCAGCCTGCTGCTTGATGGTAAAATCAGGCGACCATGTTGTTCCCGGAGGAATCGGCTGGCGTGGTCCGCCGTCCCACCTGGCCGGTAGATGCATACCGTGCCAGTGCAGGGTTGTTACCTGTGAAAGATTGTTTTTTACCGCTATTTTGAAACGCTGACCATTTCGTACCCGGATGGTCGGCCCGAGAAAATTGCCGTTATAGCCAAGTGTTGCTGTTGCTTTTCCGGGAAAAAACTCAACACTTCCCCGGCCGACCGTCATAGCGAAACGGGCGCTGTCAGCGCTGCCGTCTAAATTTTTCAGCAAGGGCGGAATAGGCAGGGGTGTCGTAAAACTCTCAGCTCGGGCTGTAGAGATGAATCCTGCTTTATCCAGCAGTGACAACCCGGTAGTACCGATTCCGGCCAGGGTCAGGGCCGCCAGTCCGCTTTTAAGTACAGTGCGTCGTTTCATGGTTTCGCTCCAAAATTTTTATCACTTGAATTTTTTATCATTTGGATTCTTCAGTAATCCGTTATGGCCCTGGCCTGAACGATCCGGTCCAGCCATGCCGGTTAGAGCAGTTCCGTCTTCATGCGCCGGTATTCCTCCTCGGTGATTTCTCCTTTTGCAAAACGGTCTTTCAGTACGTCCAGCCGGGATGTCGGATTGGACCGGCTCTTTCCTGAGAATAAAAACTGAAAAAAACGAACTACCAGATAGATGATCAGTCCCCAGAACAGCAGGGTTATGAGCCAGCCGATGGGGCCCGGGAAAAAAGCACCGGGGCCGCAGATCCAACCGCCATGACCAAAGCCTGATCCAAATCCATTATGCATCATTGTCTATTTCTCCTGTCGGAAATGAATTGATGTATTGTTTGTTGTTGTTCCTATCAAAGCAGAGATCATGCCTGTTTTTAGACAAAAGGATTTTTACTGATAACTACTTTGATTTATAAGGAAAGTTTTGTGAGGTTGTTGAGGGGCGTGCATTGAGGAGTGAGAAGGTGTCTTGTTCTTAGGCAGGGAAAAGAAAGATGTTGTACTGCAGGTGCCTTGATTTCAGGCAGGGGAGAATCGGTTGTTTGCTGTGGCTCTGTCTGCTTTACTTTCTACTTTGGTCTTTTTCTGGTATTCTTTGTGGAGAAAAGGCTCGAAGTTTATAATCATCATTTTCAATTTTGGCATATGAACGATGGTATTCCTGTGTTTATCCAGGCTGAGTTTAAGGCTACCTTGAAAAATTGTATTTTCGCCCAACCTCGGCGTTATGCTCAAAATTTTATCCTCGGAATATGACCTATATGCCTGTGGTAAAATTTTTCGCATGCCTTGATTTTGAACGAAAATCCTAATTTTTCAAGTCACCCTTGAGTGATAATCAGAAAATTGCTGTGTCGTAAATCTCTTCCGGGAAGGTTATTGTGAACCGTTTGTTATTTGTATGTTTTGTCCTTTTCATCGTTGGTTGGTTTTCCGGAACCGGTCACTGTCGGCAGGAAGATGAACACTGGAGAGAGAATAATGATTGGCAGGGACAGTCGTGGGGCCGCTGGATGAAGGATTCGAAAAATGCTCCCAATACTGATAAAAAATCCGGAAATAAAAAAATAGACTCACAAT
>DRLX01000132.1 GCA_011322715.1 Desulfobulbaceae bacterium | reverse complement strand
TGGCGTTCCTGGCCGCCTGGTTGAGACCGCGGATCTGGGCGGTCATGCGGTCGGAGATGGCGAGCCCGGCCGCGTCATCCTTGGCCGAGTTGATGCGAAGACCCGAAGAGAGTCTTTCCATGGACGTGGAAAGGTCGCGCTGGGTCCGGGCGAGGTTACGCTGAGCATTCAGCGATGCTACGTTTGTATTGATCGTCAAAGCCATGGTTCATCCTCCATGAAACTATGTTCCGCCTGGTCGTCAATGATCCGACCACTGGCTTGCGATACAAACGTAACATCTCTCAAACTATACTTTTTTTGTCTCTCGGTTACCTTTTCGGAGCAGGAGGTGCTTTCCTTTAGCTCTTTTTGGCGCACCTGGTTGTGCTTTTGACGGCAAGAGGGGCGGGAGTTTTCATTTGACTAATGCTTTATTACGCAATAACATTAATATTATTTATATTTTTTGTCGACAAGGGGGCCAGGCCATGATGAATTTTTTCAAACGCATGGGTTGGAGCGGGCATGTTTGAGGACAAAGCGGTGTTGATTACGGGGGGGACCGGGTCGTTTGGCAAAAAATTTGCCCGGATTCTTCTGGCTGAGCACAAGCCAAGGAAAATCATTGTGTTTTCCCGTGACGAGCTGAAGCAGTTTGACATGCAGCAGGAAATGAATGCTCCCTGCATGCGGTATTTCATTGGCGATGTCCGGGATCGGGAGCGATTGATCCAGGCCATGCGCGGGGTGGATTACGTGGTGCATGCCGCTGCCCTGAAGCAGGTCCCTGCGGCGGAATACAACCCGACCGAGTGCATAAAGACCAATATCTACGGAGCTGAAAACGTGATTCATGCGGCCCTGCATAACGGTGTCGCCAAGGTCATCGCCCTATCCACCGACAAGGCGGTCAATCCCATCAACCTCTATGGGGCCACCAAGCTGGCCTCGGACAAGCTGTTCGTGGCGGCCAACAATTTTTCCGGAGGGCTGAAAACGGTTTTTTCCGTGGTCCGTTACGGCAACGTGGTTGGTTCCCGCGGTTCGGTGGTTCCCTTTTTCCAAAAGCTTATCGATAACGGCATCGACACTCTGCCCATAACCGACGAGCGGATGACCCGTTTCTGGATAACCCTGCGCCAGGGAGTCGATTTCGTGATGAAAAGTTTTGCCCGAATGCAGGGAGGGGAGATATTTGTGCCCAAGATCCCCTCGATCAGGATCACGGACCTGGCCCGGGCCATGGCGCCGCAACTGCCAACGAAGATCGTCGGCATCCGTCCGGGTGAAAAGCTGCACGAGATCATGTGTCCTGCCGATGACTCGCACCTTACCTTGGATTTCGGGGATCACTACGTGATTCGTCCCACCATAACGTTTACCGGCTGGAGTGGTGATTTTGTCTGCAACAGGCGGGGTGAGAGGGGCAAGCCGGTTGATCAGGGGTTCGAGTACAACTCGGGTACCAACGAACGGTTTCTGACCATTGAAGAAATTCGTGAGTTCAACAACCACACCGATCTGTGACGATTCCATACGGCAGGCAGGATATTACCGCTGAAGATATTGCGGCGGTCGTGGAGGTGCTGGGCTCCGACCGGCTGACCCAGGGTCCCGGGGTCCCGGAGTTTGAAAAGAGCGTGGCGCGATACTGCGGGGCCCGTCATGCCGTCGCCGTAAACAGTGCCACTTCCGCCCTCCATCTTGCCTGCCTGGCCCTGGGAGTCGGCCCCGGAGATGTGGTCTGGACAACGCCGATCACCTTTGTGGCTTCGGCGAACTGTGCCTTGTATTGCGGGGCCGGGATTGATTTTGTCGATATCGATCCACGGACGGGCAACCTCTGCCCTGAAGCCCTGGCCAGGAAGCTGGAACATGCTGAAAAAAGCGGTACGCTTCCCAAGGTCATCATACCCGTACATCTCTGTGGACAGTCCTGTGACATGAAAGCCATTCATGCACTGGCAAAACGTTATGGTTTCCATATCATCGAGGATGCGTCCCATGCCATCGGCGGGCGATACAGGGGAGGGCCGATCGGCTGTTGTCTCTACAGTGACATCACGGTGTTCAGTTTCCACCCGGTCAAGATCATCACAACCGGTGAGGGCGGCATGGCGGTCGCCAATGATAGCGGGCTTGCCCGGAAAATGGCCAGGCTGCGAAGTCATGGCATCACAAGGGATCCCGCGGAGATGGAAGGCCCACCCGTTGGACCGTGGTACTATGAGCAGCGTGATCTCGGATTCAATTACCGCATGACAGACCTGCAGGCTGCGCTGGGAATCAGCCAGCTGGGCCGGTTGGACCGCTATATTGCGCGCCGACAGGAGCTTGCCCGCCGGTACGACAGGCTGCTGGCGGACCTGCCCGTACAACCCCTGTGGCAGCATCCGGACTGCCGATCAAGCTGGCACCTGTACGTGATCCGGCTGCGGGCTGAAGAACTCCGTGTCAGCCATCGCCAGGTCTTCGTGAATTTACGCAGGAAAGGTATAGGGATCCAGCTTCATTATATTCCCGTGTACCGGCAACCATACTTTCAGCGTATGGGATTTGCACCTGGCCAGTTTCCCGAGGCAGAGCGCTACTATCGCCAGGCCATAACCCTGCCTATCTTTCCCCTGCTGGCCGATGATCAGCAGGATCTGATCGTGGAACTGCTTGCCCGGGAACTCGACAGACCCTGAAACAGGGTATCTTTTCCGGGGCGTTAACAGATTCGTATTTCAAAGCGTATGTTCATTCGTCCTTTCCAGAAAACATTGGCGACATCGTCACGTTCGCAGATCGAGTGGTATATGCGGAGGAAGTAACTCTTCTGTCCCATCTGGTCGAGGGCAGGTTCAAAATGTACCAGCGGGACCGAGTAGAGTTCAGAGTGATCGGTCAAGATGGCCAGGCATCTCGCACTGTCGCCCACGATGAGCTGACCATTGACGTTACCGAGGCAGTGTTTGCAGGTAACGGTGTGGTTTACGGGGGTATGCTGGCGAACCGGTGTGGTGGCCAGGATAAATC